>JBCDIO010000818.1:0-1508 GCA_038748815.1 Bacteroidota bacterium | reverse complement strand
GCATCTCCTTAATCATACCAGTGGTATCCGCGATTATTTGATGCTGGCTTATCTGAAAGGCTTGCGAAACGATGATTTCTACACCGACGAGGAACTCATGCAATGGTTGGTCAATCAGACCGACCTGAACTTCGTACCCGGTGAAGAATACGTGTACAGCAACTCTGGCTACTGGTTACTTGGACAGATCGTCAAAGAAGCATCTGGCAAGAATATGGCTGACTTTGCCCAAGAGGCCATCTTTGAGCCCTTGGGCATGGAGGATACCCATTTTCACAATGACCATACGGCTATTGTTAAAAATAGAGCTTCGGGGTACACCCCAAGCGGACCGAATAGTTACGCGATCAGTATGACGACCTTAGATATGATCGGCGATGGAGGCATTTTTACAACCATCAACGATATTAAGAAATGGGACGATGCCTTTTACGAATCGGAGGTCTTATCCAAAGAGTTTTGGACCATGATGACCCGGCAAGGTGTACTCAATAATGGCGAAGAAATTGACTACGCCTCCGGTTTGGAAATCAGCGAATACCGAGGCTTGAAAACGATCCGACACGGTGGTGCTTTTGTGGGCTTCCGGGCAGATTTATTGCGTTTTCCGGAGCAGAAGCTTACGATTGCAGTCTTTGCCAATCGGGCCGATGGAGATCCTTGGGCCAAAGCGGACGAAGTAGCTGATATTCTACTCGCGGAAAGCTTTAAAGACCAGGAGGGAGCGGCAGAAGAAATGGCAGCTGGTCCAGAAAAAACGGAATTTATCAACCTAAGTCGTAAACAATTAGAGGGTTTTACCGGGCATTATTGGAACCCCAAAGATGCCTTCAGTCGAGAGATTGTTCTGGAGAATGATACCTTGCGCTACGTGCGTAACGAGCGAAGTCGAAGTACTTTGGTGCCCGTCGGTCAAAATGAATTTAAAATCATCAATATTCCGGTTGATGTCCGGGTGCAATTCGTAGAAGCCTACGGAACCCAAATGGCTGTGACGGTAGAAGATGATGCACCCTCTATATTTGTCGAATACGAACCGGTAAGCTACCAGGCAGAGGCGTTGAAACCTTTTGTTGGCACCTATTACAGCCAAGAATTGGATGTAGAATACGTGCTGAAACTGGAAGAAGGCAAGTTGATGCTCTACTTAAATGGGAATCCCACGGCACCGTTGGATCCGATCATGAAGAACGTATTCTCCAACGATTACTACGGGGTCTTGACGTTTGCGGAAAAGCAGGGGGTAATTACGGAATTCCGATTAGCGGCCGGGCGGGTGAAGAATCTGCTGTTTACGAAGCGATAGGCGGGGGTGAGGGGCATCGGGCTTTGGCCGTGCCGGTAGTTGTTCACGCAAAATACGCGAAGATTGCGCGAAGTACGCGAAGGGATTGTGCTCTTCGAACTCTGGGTGTCCTCAGTGTCCTCCACCTCTAGGTCTCCCTTTCGGTGGATAAATCAGCGAGAAATCAGTAAGAGCAGAAAGCTGGGAAAACGTAGAATGCTGT
>JBCDIO010000817.1:0-1523 GCA_038748815.1 Bacteroidota bacterium | reverse complement strand
TTGTATACCTCATCAAAGTCGAATTTGTTAACCTTTAGTCGCTTCTTCATAGCCCATAAGGTAGGCATTCTCTACTTCTAAAGCTATTTTGTACTCATATTGAGAATCGCTGCTTTTTACCACTAATATTTCCTCATCCCAGTACGCCTCATTGATCCCTCCTAACAAGCCTTGGTTTCCATTTCTTAAAGAAATAGCATTGTACATCTCCAGGTATTCGATGTAGAATTGGTCTTTTATATGCACTCGCTTTCTGGACCGAATAAAATCCTCTAAGCCATAAAATAGGAGTGGTAAGACTAAAATAGATACCATTATTATCGTAGCGATTAAAAGGATTCGTTTGTTCATATAAAATATGGATTGATTTGGCTGTTGGAACGTAGGATCAATACGAAGGTACCTACACCCGAACCAATTCGCTCAGCGTTAAAAGGAACCAAGCTAGGCCAAGTCTTGCAGGAGGTTTCTTGTGCTTGTCGAACGGCGATAGGTATCCTGCACCATTCCTCTTGCTAATTTCCAAGCTTTTGTTCCTATTTTGGGCTATTATTAAAACAACGGTTTCTTTCCATTATCCACCGATTTAGATCGAATGAGCGCATCGAGTCCAATCCCAGTAGTCATCATCAACGGTTTTCTGGGGGCCGGTAAAACCACTCTCTTTAGGAATCTACTGGGCCAAGCCCGCAAAAAGGACCTGAAAGTATGTGTAGTGGTCAACGATATGAGTGAGCTGGATGTCGACGGGGAGTTGATTGCCCGAACGGATATCGTGGAAGATAACAGCGTCATCCTGCAGTCTATTCACTCCTGTGTGCTGAGTAGTAAACTTGGTATCCAAAAGTTAGACGAAGCCATTAAGACCCTTCTGGCTAGCCAAGACCCTGACCTGATCATCATCGAAACTTCCGGGAGCTGTCACCCGGGTCCGCTGGTTGCTTTCTTTCAGAAGCAAGCCCATTTGAAGTTGACGGGCCTATTGGTATTGGTAGACAGTTTGATGCTCTCTCACGATTATGAGTACGGTGAACAGCTGGTACCGCGGATGCGCCATAACCTGGAAAACCAAAAGCGGGATACGGTGAACCTACTCGTGGAGCAGATCATGTTTTGTAGCCATTTACTACTAACCAAGGCGGACCGCATCCAGCAAGATAAACTCACCGATATTGCGCAGTTTGTACAAGGAATCAACCCTTTTGTTTCTATTTACTCGGTCGTATTTGGAAGACTTTCCATTGATCAAGTTTTGGCGATGCCAGAATACCAGTATCAGCGGGTAGAAACCCTGATCCAAGAACTTCAGCCCGTTTTTAGATCAGAAGATTACGGCGATCGACCATACAATATGGCGACCCGCATCATCAAAGATGATCGACCTTTCCATCCCCAGCGATTGTGGTATTCTGGCATCGCCAAAACTTGATCAATGGACGCCTTCCCAACTGGGCCAAACGGCAAACTCTCGCGACGCAAGCTGGCCGATATGATCCGCGTCCAAACGACCCCGGCCTGAAATC
>JBCDIO010000816.1:0-1528 GCA_038748815.1 Bacteroidota bacterium | reverse complement strand
CCCAATCAAAGATGTCACCTTTCCCAAAAAGTCCGTGCCACCAGTCATCGGCATCCGAATTAGCCGTTAAAGCATGGCAGATAAAAATGACGTTATCCCGTTTAGCATTTAGGGTGCCGTAGGTATTGTAGGCAATGATCGGTTTTTCGATCACACCGCCTTTTTCCAAGGAAAAGGCTTGGTCCAGTTCGAGAAAAGAATAATCGTAGGTCGCTCTGCTCAAGAGGGTTTGTTTTTGGGTTAAATACGAATGGGCATTATTTAGCTCAGAAAAGGCCCAACTTAATTAAAGATTTCAACTATTCCTATACAATAGAGGTGTAGATTCTTGCTTACCATTAGAGGACCAACTTTTTGGAGCTAGGAGGTAAAAGGTAGTTGTTCTTATCTTGTAAAACACCATCACTACAGATTAGATTTATCAAACCATTAAATTATGGAAGTAACGGCGGAGAAAAACGAGAAAATTGGGAAGATGACCTTCGCTTCGATCTATCCACACTACGTTAATAAAGTGGAGAAGAAAGGACGGACTACGGAAGAATTGCATGAGGTGTTAGAATGGCTGACCGGATTTGATGAACACCAAATCCAGGCCTTGATTGACGAGCAAGTGGATATCAAAACCTTCTTTGACCAAGCTAAGATTCATCCCAATGCGCATCTCATCAGGGGGGTAATCTGTGGCTATCGCATCGAAAACATTGCCCCCGAATTTGAGCTGTACCGCAATGCTCGATACATGGATAAACTGATCGATGAGCTAGCTAAGGGGCGAAAAATGGAGAAAATTCTACGCGTAGCCTCGTGAGAGATATCGAACGAATCCCCAAAATACTAGCGAAGCTGGAAGATATCTGGAAGGCAGACCCCGATCTTCGCTTGGGCCAATTGATCATGATTCTTGCGCAGCCTTCCACTCCTTGTCCAGATATTTTCTACCTAGAAGATGATATTCTTTTAGAGCGGTTAGCCGCTTACGGCCAGCCAATTGAACGTGAGAAGAATAAACAGACTTTACCGTCTTGGCAAAGGTATCCGGATCTATACCCAAAACGAAATGGTTTGAGTCGTTTTCGCGCGCCCCTGCACTCGTCTACTACGTTGCCCCCGAGCACTCGGGGCTCCGAAACTACGGCTTCGCACACGCCTGCCTGCTCGGACAGCTCGCTGGCAGGCAGGTTTGGCGCCTTGTTGACAAGCACATGGACTTCGCGCTAACTTTCCCAAACCACATCGCTTTGGGTATATTAAGAATAAAGACCGAAGAACTGACCCTGGATCTTGTTTTGCAATTCCTACGCATGGCACAGGAAGATGATCCTCAGCGAATCATTTCTCCGCGCAACATGATGGAATGGGTCGGCGCCCCCGTTCATGATGCTAACTGGTTTCGTCAACAAACGCCCCGGGTGAAGCAATTGGATAGATTGCTTCACACATTGCATGAAAGAGGGGTCCTAGAAATCACCGAAATTGGCTATCGGGTAAAACCGTATCATAGCATCTAATTGATTCGAAGTTCTCT
>JBCDIO010000815.1:0-1553 GCA_038748815.1 Bacteroidota bacterium | reverse complement strand
CAATTTTCAATTTAAGGATGGAAAAATTATCGATCACAAAGATGAATTTAGCTTTTGGCGTTGGTCCTCTATGGCCTTAGGGCCGGTAGGCACTTTCCTGGGTTTTACGCCTTTTCTACAAAATAAGGTAAAGAAAATGACCAGAAAACTGCTTACCGACTATATGCAAAAACACGGAATTTAGTCCAGGTTCCAATAAATCCCGAAACCAATATTCGGCCCGGCTAATATATTCTCCCCACTCACTGCCGTTCCCAAAGAAGCCGACACCCCCCATTGTCCGGCGAATTGATAATTCACCTCTGGAGAGATCGCAAAATAAGAAGCATTATTTCCAAAAATGGAAGAAGCGCCGGTATTCCCCGTATTGCCCCCATTATTCATAGACGCAACCTGCGCCCACTTCAGAGCAATCAACCACTTGTCTGAAGGGGTCCAGCCAATTTCTCCTCCCCAATGAAATTCGTCAGAAAAACTGACATCCTCTTCCCCTGCGGAATAGGCAAAGGTGGCATCTCCACGATTGTTATAACCAACAGATAAGGTAGCGTAAATAGGCTTTGGGTAAAAAGAATGAGAAGCCTCCAACTTAAGCAATTGGTTGAATTCGCCATCTCCTGTCTGCAGCAACTCTGTATCGCCCCCTACATTATCGCCAAAGGGCAAACCCAAGATCAAGCTAGCACTTAAAGCCACTGGTCCTTCTGTGAGGATACCATATTTTAAGCCCAACTGAAAATCGCCAATTCCGTCAAAAGCATCTCCGGGTTCCACTACATCATTGATGGTGGATTTGCGATCATTAATTGTACTTCGAACAAAGAGCGGAGCATAAAGGATTCCCGTAAAGCGATCGGTAAAACCATACTCTCCATAGATACTGCTGATGTATACCGTCGTCGTCGTAATATCTACTAGGGAGCCATCTAACGAATAGAAAGATTGCGCTCTCAAGAAACTTTGATTGAGTTTGAAAAAACCTTTGCCTTTGGGCTGTGGCCATCCTCCTCCAGCCAATAAGCTGCTGGGTAGGAGGATACTGATAAACAAGATGATGATATATCTCATAATGCATTCACTTTTATGGGTTTGGGGAAATATTATTGAAGCTCAGCTACACCAAAGCTGACACCAAAGGGCTGACACCAGATTTGTACAAAACGGTAATCTTCCGTATCGATCGAAGCAGGGATGTTGTAGCGCTGCTCGCCAGAAGTGGCCTGAAGCTTACCGAGATCGACAAAGGTATTGGCTCCGGCATCTCTACTATAGTAGACATAGAGACCTGGCCCAGACTGGGTCTGAAAATCGCTTTGCATTTGCAGATAGAAGCCATCTTGATCCTGCTCTAGCGTGACGGTACCATTGACGGTATAGCCACTGAGTCCCGTAAAGGTCCCACTAATTTCCTGCCCCAAAACACTTACTGTAAAAGGCAAACTACTAATCTCATCCGCAGTCGCTGTTATATTGGTACTCCCTGGTCCTGCCGCAGTTACCAATCCATTATTATCAACCGTGGCAACAGTAGGCTGACTGCTGTTCCAGGAAAT
>JBCDIO010000814.1:0-1554 GCA_038748815.1 Bacteroidota bacterium | reverse complement strand
GTAATATCAGGAAATTCGATCAGCTGAATGGCCACTCCCACCACGGCGTTGCAACCAATCCCCGAGGTGGTCTCTATCACTTCAATGGAATAACTGCCCGTCGGTAAACCATCAACCGTAGGCCCTACACTCAAACCTACTCCATCTGAGTCCCGCCAGAAGTACTGCCAGGTGGGATCCGGATTAATAACTGCCGCCGAGCCCGGTGTACCATCGCAAGCTAGGTCCTCTGATTCCACAATGGGGGCAGGCGGTAAAATCACCTGTATGTTAAAGGTGTCTACCGAATTAAGGAGTCCAGAGGTGCTAAGAACGATACTAGTGTTTGCGTCGATGGTAATGCTAAAAGAATCTAGGCCCAAAATTTCCCCATTAATATCAGACCACAGATAATTAACCCCAGGTTCAAATTCGGTCACCGATATTTGGAAGGGTTCATTCTCACAAAGTATATTGGGAACATTCGTAGCGACCTGTGCAAAGACCGAAAGATTGGTTAACAGGGTCAAACAGCTCAAAAGCCACCAGTGAAGCAGGTACGTTTTAGCTTTCATTTGTTTTTTCTTTGGAAATAAACTGGTGTTGGGGAAATGAGTTGAGAAAAAACTGCTAAATCGCTAGAAATACCTAAAAAAGTCATCCTTGGGCCCTTACAAACCACGCTAACCAAGAATTGGGTGCCTTGCGGGACCAGTAAACGCTGTTGAGCCACTCTCCATCGTAATTCTGAAAATCGTGCTCTCGGAGAAACAGTCGATCAAAACCTAGCTTTTGGGCTACCCGTAAGCTGGCTTGGTTGTCGGGTTTGATTCTTAAGAAGACTTTGTGCATTTCCAATTCCGAAAAACAGTACTCAACTATCCAATGCACTGCTTCGGTAGCATACCCTTTACCGTGGTGTTGTCGAGCTATAAAATATCCAATCTCCCCTCGTTTCGGCCATCCATCTAACCGAGTTACTACGATCTGACCTAGGAAGGCAAGGTCCTCTTTGCGAAAAACGGCATTCCAGACCCAGCGGCCACGCTGTCGATCGCGATTACGCGCTCGAATAAAGGCCTCGGAATCGGCTTCAGATTGATTGCTACGCAACGTTAATGGGCCAGTATCAAGCAGTAGGTCCTGATTCTCCATGACGAAAGTATGCAGCTGTGGAGCATCAACAGTGAGGTAGGTTCGAATAATGAGCCGCTCGGTAGATAATAGAATGGGTTTGATCGAGCGGTTTATCATAAGGGTCTTTTATTTATTCAGCGTAGGAGTCAATGAATTTACTAACCCGGGATTGGTTGATTCTTGAGAAAAGGAGTTCCTGGTTTGGCATTATACCAAAGAAAGGAGAATTTTTTAAAAAAGTACTGATTACTCTTTAATCTAAGTTTTTAAACTTTTGACGGGTTCTCTTTGCCCAGCTCGTCGTTACGTGCTCGTCTTTATAGCGATGGCTACGAGCTTTGCGCGCCTTGATCTGAATAAAGGGAGTAGTCAAAGAGATTTCATAATCAGTACTTTGTAACTTAAACCAATGAAAATTTCGACCGAGGCAATTTTTGT
>JBCDIO010000813.1:0-1556 GCA_038748815.1 Bacteroidota bacterium | reverse complement strand
TTTCGGCCCCATTGAATTTCCATACCGTCTTGTTGGTGGTAGCGAAAGACCATCTTTTCTTCTTGGATCGCTTCAACGCGGTCAAAGGAGGCTCCTAAAATTCTTCTTTTCTGGGTATCCCATAAAATCTCGACCCGCCCGGTCCAGGGTTTCGAGGACCAGGATAATCGCTCTGTTTGTGGATCTATCGCCGTTCGAGTAGCTTGCTGTCTTTCCAGCCAAAGGCCCAGGATTCGCTCGTTGGTAGGATATTTTTCCTCCAAAAAGGCGGCGAGAATTAGTATTTCGAATAATGGTGATTCGGTTAATTCTTGCCATTCTACCATATTATGGGTCGGTCGGCAGGTCCATTCCCACAGGCCATTACTATTGGCACATAGATCAATTAAAAATTCCTTTTTAGGATCTTCGTCCTGTTGA
Source organism: Bacteroidota bacterium (assembly GCA_038748815.1). Taxonomy (GTDB): domain Bacteria; phylum Bacteroidota; class Bacteroidia; order Chitinophagales; family Saprospiraceae; genus JBCDIO01. Next base: position 1,136 of record JBCDIO010000813.1, on the reverse strand, counting down.
AGCGATACCTCTAAATGATGTTCGCAGGGGTTTGATACCAAGAGCCCTCCTAACCAAAGGCTGGGTAATAGGATATACCACATAGTATTCGATTTAGATACGCTTTAATTTAAATTGGAGGGTCCCAGGGTTGTATTCGAAGAAATTACAGTCTTCAAAGTACACTGGTACTGTACCAATCCATTCATCCTTATCGGTCAGTTCAATATGGAAGGTAACGCCGATTTGCAGACCATTTGCGGTGGTAATACCGAGGTTGAGGGGGGTAGTGAACCAAGTTCCATTATCCTTTTCCGAAACGAAGAACACACAATTGTTACCTACTAATGGTGTTCCGGATTCTTCATTATACCAGCGAAACAGCGTCGCATTGAAGGTATCCCAAACCTCGTTCACATCATCCCGATCGTCCGGAATCAGAATGGCACCCATTTCTCCGTTGAGTAAGGAAAGGTCATCGTTGCGTTTTACCACAAAACGCACTTCTGGCGCACCACAGACCCAATGCTCCAAGGCATTTAGATTAGAAGCCCGAATGGAGGCAATGTATTGCCAGTCTCCATCATCTCCGTAGCAGGTTGATCCCCCACCGTTGGAGATATTTCCACCACCGTTAGAGATATTTCCGCCAAAGGGACCTATGCCTCCGCTCCCTTCAATCGGCCCATAGATTGGTAAAAGCTGACCCGCAACATCTGTTCTTTCATTCTGCCCCAATACGACTACCGGGAAAAGTGGCTCTTCCAAGGTCGAAAGTTGAACCGGAAATCCCGCAGGAGAAAAACCTTGCACCGTTTTGGCTAAATGCTCCTCATAATCAGCTGGAATAAATACGGTACTGAGAGGGTCTTTCCCGTTCCAGACCGCCCAACCGTGCGGAACAGCTAGCTGAAGCTGCTTATAGGACTGTAAGAAACTTAGCATTTCGTCTTGTCGTTCTACCCCTTCCAATAATATTTCTTGAACCGTTTTTTCTGGTTCCACAACATCTTGTAAATGGCGCTCCAAAAGAAAATTGTAATCTCCGTCAAAGCGTTCTCCGGTTTTTTCTTTTACGTAGGCTCGGAAACTTGGATATCGCGCCATTTGCTTGGCCACTTGTTTGGATAAGGTTGATAACTGGGCATTGTACTGGC
>JBCDIO010000812.1:0-1560 GCA_038748815.1 Bacteroidota bacterium | reverse complement strand
CGTTGGTGCCCAACAAAATTCGAAGAAGGAAAATAAGCCTGCATTATGATTTCTTAAGAATTTGGCTTTTCACGGAATTTCTTACGCCAAGTCGTTTTGGCGGCGCTCAGGGTTTCTGGAGTAACCCCTAAATAGGAAGCGACCATACGCTGGGGAACCCGTTGCAGAATATCCGGATACGTATCGACAAAGTGCTGATACCGCTCAATCGCCGACTTGCTCATCATCATTAAAATGCGTTTTTGCAGAACGCCAATCCGCTTGATCAGGGATCCCACATGGGGAGAATCGTCGGTAATTATCTTTGAGCGGACGATCACGAAGGAATCCTCCAGTGCATCAATATAGAGCTCCGTCGGAATTTCGGGACCTTGATTATCCGCGATTACCCAGCCCTCGGGGGCAAACATAAAGATGTGTTCGCGACCATTATCGTCAATCGTATAGCTCCGCAGAAGCCCCGATTTCACGTAGTAAACTTTGGAGTTTAATTCTCCCGTTTTTTGAAGAATCTCGCCTTTCTGTACGGCCTTTTTAATGGAATCTGACATGATAATGGCGATCTAATGAGCGAGTTCATCCAATGGAGCAATAAGCTTAGCCATATCCTTGGCCCAGATCTGATAAGTGATCTTTGACGGATGCACCCCGTCGCTAAAATAGGTCTTCGAATCGGCGGGTACCTGATAACGCTCGGCCCAAGTCTGCACAGTTATCACCTCTTCTGCGTAGTACACCCGATCGTATTTTTTTACCAGGGTGGCTAGCTCCTGTCCCAATATTTCTACCAGATTGCCAACCGTAAACTTGATGGTGGGTGTGAAGGCCGGAAACTCCTTGATGGGGGGCATATTGCAAAAAACTATCAAGCCTTCCGGGAACCGGACCTGCAAGGCATCGATTAATTGTTCCATGGCCTGTCGCCAATTCCAGGGACGGTTTAAGGTAAAAGCATCATTTCCCCCTAAACCCACGACGATCAGGTCGGCCTCTGGTTCTTCTATTCTGGGCAGAATTCGATCCACTACTTGCTGGGCCGTGTAACCACTTTGGGCATAAACGCGCCAATCTACCGATTGTTCCAAGCGTTCACTCAGCTCTTGGGCCAGCGTTCCCGAAAAGCCTTCGGCATGGTTTTCTACACCGATACCAGCAATCGTACTTTCTCCAAGGCAGAGCAATTTGAGCGGAGCAGCGGAGTTATTTGGAACGGTAACGATCCCCCTTGGTCCCGTTGCCGGAGGTAATTTCGGGATTGAAGCTTTAATCTTCTTACCATCAAAGTACATGATTGGCAGCAGAGGAATCGAAAGAAGAACACCGAACAAATATTTGAGAAGCATGAAGTCGTTTTCAAGCGTGAGTAGACAACCAATTCAATGCATGTTCCCACAATTGGTTTCGTTTTCGGCTAAAAAACTTCATATGTCCCAAGTCGGCAAAGCCTAATTCCTTGGGTTCTAGAGCCACTATTTCAGCCGTCATGTTCGGAAATACCCGAACCATATCTTTGACATTCTTACGATTGGCGATGGAATCATCGGTCGTGTAAATCCATTT
>JBCDIO010000811.1:0-1589 GCA_038748815.1 Bacteroidota bacterium | reverse complement strand
CGGATGAAACCCATAAGGCTTCCCTAGCTCGCAACATTCTTAAAGAATACGGACTGAATACTTTGTAACCTAAATTTCTAAACATTTTGACGGGTTCTTTTTGTGCAGCTCATCGTTACGTACTCGCCTTCGTAGCTATGGCTACGATGCTCCGCCGCGCCTTGATCTGCATAAAAATCTTCTCGGTCAAACTATTTATTTACATAGGTCACAAAGTACTGAACCCTAAACAAGCTCTAAATTTTAAGAACAAAAGATGATGCCTACCTTCTTACTGGTAGTACTGTACTTAATCGTTTTTGCCTTCATTTTACGTAGACAATATAAACGCTTCCTACGCGAAGAAATAGCGCAAAAGCAACGTGCTCGGCAAATAATTCCCGAATATCAAAAAGCCTATAGAGCCTGGAAAAAGCATCCTTATTTCGGGGATCAAGATGCTGCCTATTTGTCTAGTCAAGCCGATCAAGACCTCAATCTGTTCTATTTGGAGTGGAAAGAACAGATTCGGTCAAACCAAACGTTCTTTATGGCATTCATGGGTGCTTTGGTGCAAAATGAAGCCTGGCTCAATCATTTTGCGAAAGATAAAAGGAATTATGAACTGAGCAGTTTCGTGTGGGCATTAGAGGCCTTACTACCTCCGGACCGCTACGAAGAGTTGTCGAGTTATCCCCCCGAGGGTAAGGAAGCTATATCGGAATACGCCGTCCGCTTGGTTAAGTTGATATTTGAGAAAGAAGAAGTTCCTCAGGGTATTCGAAATATCTGGCTAACCTGGAATTACCCAGCCAATTTGATGCTCTATAACTACGGTCGACCCAATGAGGATCCAGCTATCACTGGGGAGATCAAGCCCCAAGATCATATTCTGTTTAAGTTATATTTCTTTGTGGCGGAGGGCAATAATCCTCGAGCTTTTACGGGACTTCCGTTTCAATTTAGTAAGCGCCAGGTCGAGTGGTTGAAGAAAATGCCTCCCCGCATGACCCTCAGTGGCGGCTACTGGTGGATGGTTTACCGGGGGGCTGGCGGGGACCCTAACTACGCTATGCATGTCGCTAGCCTACCCCTGGATTTTGGAGAACTTCGATTTTGGCAAGATTTCGTTCGCCTGTTAGCGCAAGAATCGGAGAGCCGCTTAGATAGTGATCAATTGTGGGAACTCATTCAAATGGTGCAATTCGTAAAATTTGGAACCGGTACTTTTTCACACCATCCAGAAGTGACGGCCCACCAAAAAAGCCAACCACAGTTTTCTTGGAAAGGAAAAAAATTAGCAAAGTTGTACCATGATCTAGATATCCTTTTTTGCCCTCGGTATAAAGAACCCACAGACCTTGCCCTCAACTACACATTCTCTTACGTAGATCACCAATACGAAGTCGTGTGGTTAGATACTCGCCGGGCTTTAAGTGAAGAGGGCGAAATTATGGACCACTGTGTGGGAGACTACCACTGGGAATGTGTAGAAGGGGAATCGGTTATTTTTTCCCTTCGCAAAAAACAAGAAGACCAAAGGGACTGGTCTGAATTGACGATCGAATTAGGGAAGAATGGAGATCGATACTTTGTGAATCAGGCACTCG
>JBCDIO010000810.1:0-1605 GCA_038748815.1 Bacteroidota bacterium | reverse complement strand
CGTATACGGAGGAATCACCGTGGGGGTGATACTTACCTAATACTTCTCCAACAATACGGGCGGATTTTTTGTGGGCGCTTCGATAACTAATGCCCAGCTCTTGCATGCCGAATAAAACCCGCCGGTGAACGGGTTTTAGTCCGTCACGGACGTCTGGCAGTGCCCTGGAAACGATAACCGACATCGAATAATCGATGTAGGCGGATTTCATCTGATCCTCGATATTAACGGGGATGATTCTTTGCTCGGAAGCCATGCAATTTCTTTCGTTTAAAACGGTGGGCGAAGATAAGAAATAGTCCGCTAGTCTCTTAGTATTTCAGCCCTTTAAATTGGTCATTTGGGCTAAAAAAATAAAACAAATTCCAAGCGTATATTTAGTGCAACTTATCCTCTTTCAATCGGGCAAGTCATACAGTGGCTACCACCTCTTCCTCGGCTCAATTCTGAACTAGGTAAAGTGATAATCGTCTGTTTCACTTCTTCGGGAGTGACGATGCCATCTTCAAATGCCTTAAGAAGATCTAAAGCGTGCATTACTCGATAGCCAGCATCCTGAAAAGCCTTTTCTGTTTCTGGATTCCGATCGTAGGTTACAGCTACTCCTGGACGGAGGGCCACCAAGTTGCAAGCATCCGTCCATTGTTCTCTTTCTTGGAAGGGGCTTACGCCGCGCCCGGAATAGATGAAGCGCGCCTTGGGGTCTAGTTCTTTGAGTATGAATTTGCGCAAGTTGACGTAATTCGCCGAAGTACCATCTTTACGCCAAACCTCTACGCTAGCGTTGAGCCCGTCCACGATGATGGGTTTAAAGCATACGTAGTCGTGGGTGTTGATCTGGGTAAATATGGTGTCTAGGTGCATGAAGGATCTTTCGGCCGGCACCGCCACTCTAGCTACGTTTTCGATCACTCCCTTAGCAAATAGTTTATCGGCTAAACTGCGCAGCCCGAAACCAGTACTACGCTCACTGTCACCAATCAGCAGGAAATCCTTGTTCATGATCATCATATCACCGCCTTCGATGCTGATCTTTTCTCCCTTACGACTGGGAGGAAATTGATCTACGTCGTTGAGATTAATGATTCTGCCACTTTTTCTTAGGGGGACAAATAGTGGGTGAGCCCACATAATAAATCGTGTGAGGAAGTTCTCGCGGAAACGGGCCTGCTTCGCGGCCTTGGTAATGATAATGTGGTCGTTGACGGTGACCGCTACATCCCTGGTGAAAATGAAATTAGGGATAGGGTCGAATAATACCTGCTCCTCGTTTTTCCAGTAACCGGTGATTAAAATATCGGTTAGTTCAGCGTGCTTTAATTTTTCTAAGTCATCAACGTACTTCATTGGTAGCTCTTCCCAGCCGATAATGAGCTCAAGCATTTCCCGCTTGGCTTCGGCATCGTGATCCAGTGCTTCAATAAAAAGATCGGACATCTCTAAGACATTGTTCTTCCCGAGAAAATGACCGAGCAGCTTGGTGAATACGTCGTGTTCTTCCTGTAATTTGGGTAGATAGACAATGTCATCAAACAATAGTTCTTCTGCTCTTTTGGGAGAGATTCTGCTTGTTCCGGCGTCAGGACGGTGGACTAACACGCGTTT
>JBCDIO010000809.1:0-1610 GCA_038748815.1 Bacteroidota bacterium | reverse complement strand
GATAGTTGCTCTTTAGACTCAATCTCTAACTCGTGCATTGTTGGAAAATCACGTGCCACTTCACTGATATTCAAGAAATCATCGTAGTACGAGAAAATACCATTTTCCGGCAGTTTTTCTTTTTCTAATTTCATTTCGCGAGCACCGATCAGACGATAAGTCCCTAATTCTCCAAAGATTTTGTGGTACTTCCGAACGGCATAGCGGTTAACCTCTTGGCTACTCGTCATTGCAATCATATATCCCATGTCCAACAATTCGTACTGCTCATCTAGCGTATCTGTAAAGATATTCGCTTGAAAAGCCTCAAGCCCTTCCTTACTTGCCAATTCGATATTTGCCGATGAGCTATCCACCAATACTACATGCCGTCCGTTGTTCTGCAGGTAGTCGGCAATAACCCGAGCTGCTTTATGAGCTCCAACGATCAAGATACCATTGGAAGAATCCTGGATTACTTTCAACCACCGTGCAAAGGGTTTAGCGGTTGTGGCATTCAATAGTACGGTCCCCAGCACAATCATAAAAACCAAAGGCGTTATGTATTCTGCGTTAGGCACCTCATTGATCAAGCGAATCCCAAAAAGAGAGGCAATACCCGCCGCTACAATACCTCGGGGGCCTACCCAGGAGATGAAGATTTTCTCCCGAAAAGAAAGGCCCGAGTTGCGGGTGCTTAGAAAAACCCCTAAGGGCCGAAGTACAAAAACGACCACCAAGAATAACCACAAACAGCGGATATCCATCAGCAGTTGCAAATCCTCCATGTTTATATTGGCGGCTAGAAGGATAAAGAGGATTGAAATCAGCAGAACACTAAGGCTTTCTTTGAAGTAAAGAATTTCTTTGAGCCGCGGAACGTCCAAATTCCCTAGAACTGTTCCCATTACAACCACCGTTAATAAACCACTTTCGTGGGCCAGAATGTCTGAGAAAACAAAAACGGTCAGTACCAATGCCAGGGTGAATACATTTAACAGGAAGTGGGGGATCAGATCTTTTTTGATCATATAGGCCAGCAGTAAAGCAGCTAGCCCTCCTAGTGCTAAACCAATTAATAAAATCTGTACGAACTCGATCAAAGCGTGGGAGGTGAACTCTAATCCTCCTTGGCCCGATATGATAAATTCGTACATCAAAACGGCCGCTAAGGCACCCAAAGGATCAATCAGAATACCTTCCCATTTGAGTACAGTCGCAACATTCCGATTAAGCGGCACATTCTGCAAAATTGGCGCAATAACGGTAGGCCCCGTCACAATAATTAAAGCCGCAAATAAGAAAGAGATCGCCCAGTTGAAGTCCATAAGAAAGTGCGCGGCAAAGCCAGCACCGATGAATGTAACAATGGAGCCAATCGTAATCAATCGACCAATAGCCGAACCGACCTCCCGTATTTCTTTTCGTTTGAGGGTCAGTCCCCCTTCGAACAGAATAATGCCAATAGCTAGAGAAACAAAATAAAAAAGCGATGAACCCGGAAAGAGTCCCCGCCCCGTTTCTACCTGAAAAATAGGCTGAATCAGCTTTTCTCCATTCTCCGTATACAAGGTAGAAAGTGGCCCTACACATAAGCCAATTAAAATAAGGGGTAAGATCGCCGGCACACG
>JBCDIO010000808.1:0-1691 GCA_038748815.1 Bacteroidota bacterium | reverse complement strand
GGACCCCAGCCCTTTATGTACGCATTTTTCTATGTCACATCCACACTCAATTACATCCGCTAAATGCACCAACAGGAATTCTCTACTAAGCAAGAGCTTTAGCTCATTGCCAATAGGAGAATTGTACAATTAGACTTACCAGGACAGCGGTAAAACACAAGCACAGAAGATAATTTCAGTATACCCAACAAATACTCCATTTCGCCACGAAAGGGCCCAACCCCTGTTTTCACCAAGTTGATTTTAGAAAACAAACGTCTTTCACTTTAAAACCCAACAATCCCATGGAATGGACAAAAACACAAAACCACTACTTTAATGCAACCAACGAATTTCTCCCTATGTCTAAAAGCGGAGGGGAAGCAACCGAAGAGTTTTTAGATTGCTAGAAATTAGTCCCATGAACATGGCACAGAGGCTCTGGAGCGTAAGCTACAGAGCCTCTTCCACTTTAGCTAAGAGCCATTCCCGAGCTACCAATTTATCGGTTCTATTAATTCGGTCTCGAATCGCCTCCAAATCTGCTGGTTGTACAGATACCCCTTCAATCTTACGCGTTAAAGCCCGTGTAATCGAGACAAATTCCAGATACTCTTTGCGCTTCGATTGTGACAATCGCTTATTCCGTTTCATATAGCGTTCAAAGGCTTCGATGTGAGAATGGAGCTCCTGAGGATACCCATCTTGCGTTTGAGCAACCTCATAATAAGTCCTCAATAACAATGATCTTCCGCGAATAGCGTACGCTACATTCACGTAATGTACCGTTTGCAACTCATCGATGACCCTGTCGTAGGCCTTCTGAAAGAAATACATGAAGGCTTTCGATAACGCGATGGCATTAGAACATAACTCTTCATCCAGATGCGAGGCATATTTCCCGATAAACCGATCTACTTCGTCAAAATAACCGAGGCGAGAACCATTGATTACGATATTGGTGAAGTTCATGTCCGTCATGCGTTTTCGATGGGAAATAATATCGTGTTCTAAGCCTATCTGGTATAGCTGCCACGACTCCTCCATATATTCAGAATCCCCTGCGCTGGCCGCTCGGACCGAGTAATTGGTTAGGTGCCGCAGAATAACGGCTCGGTCTTCTTGATGTAGCAAGGGGAGTTTTTCTATGAATAAGGCTTTCGCAGCCCGAAACCGGAGTAGGTCTTTTTCTTGCTCCAGCAACTTGATCAAATTCAAATAGATGGCAAAAACGGGCTCTTCCTCTTGAAATTGGTAGACCTGTTCCACTCTTTTCCGGACTTCTTCAATAAAATCGGCCTCAAAACTGTCATTGTATAACTTTCCTCGCCACAAAAGATCACAGGTCAATTGAAGCTTCACGAGCACGAAGAATCGATCTAGTGCCTCCATGGCTGGCTGAATCGTGTAGTTTTTAGCGACCCGAAAGGGATGGTTATGAATTCGATTATTGAGGATAGCTACATTGAGGTAGCGCTGGGCGGTTCGAACGGGATTATTGGACTCCCGTTCTAGCGAATATTGCACCATACGATCAAAGTAAGCCGCTAGATGATGTTCCTCATACGAATCTATAAGCAACTGACGGTAGGTGGTTTCATCCGTTTTGAGCTGCATAATCACAAAAAACTCCTCCACTAAAAGGGACAAATCGGATAATATGTCCCGGATTCTTTTCTCTTTGAATTCTTCCTTGGCCGGGAATACTTGAT
>JBCDIO010000807.1:0-1694 GCA_038748815.1 Bacteroidota bacterium | reverse complement strand
GATCAAGGTTTTTAGCGTACCATTTGATTCCATTCTGGCAATACCAGCATGCTCAATATCCGTAATATAGACCTGCCCCAGGGTGTCGATACTCAATCCGTCGCTAAGTGGCTTGGTTCCTATCCGTTCAATGCTGGCCTCCAATTCTCTGGGTAGTAATCCCTCATCTTTCAGGACTAAGGTAGGAATTCGGTATAGACCATCGTGGGTCATTGCCCCGTAGTAAAGGTATTCCCCTTTTGTATCAACAACGATCCCATCAACGCCGGGTTTGAGGGCCATTAAACCACCTAGAAAGGTCATTTTTTTACTGGCTGTTTCAATGATATAGTCCTGTGGAGCTACGCTAGTATGGCATTCTAACAACCTTCTTGCGCGTTTATTTTCGATATCATAAACAATTAAAGCGGGCTTTTTACCAAAGAAATTTACATCTGCAAGGTAGATCCACTGGCCGTCGGGAGAAACGGATAGATCATTGAAAAAGGATCCAAATGGCGCAATAGAAGCATCAAAAGCATAGTCGTGTACGATGGTATCTGCCGCTAAATCGAAGGCTAACAGGCGCACCGGATCAATACCATGGTTACCATGGTCGATGGTCCAGAGCCGATTCTGCTCATCTATGGCTAGGCCTAAGACGGTCTTGAAGAGGGTTTGCCCCGCATTGGAAGGGTAGGGTACCGGTTTACCGTCTACAATTTCTAACACCGTAGGTCCTTTGGGCCGGCTTTCGGGGTGTACGGAAAAAATAATTCTTCCCTCGGCAGAAACGGCAATATTGCCCAAGGGTTCGGGAAAAGAGAGTACTTCTTCTAAGGCAGCACTTGAGAAAATAGGCTCAGTACTTAGGTCTGGGTAAGGGCTGCCACCACCAAAACGCAGCCGTAACACCAAAGCCAATAGGAGTAAGAGGCCTAGCATCAGCAAACCTATGTAAATAAAGATTTTCCGCATTCTTCGCTGGCAGTTAATGGATTAAGACACCAGAAACACTTCGCTCCGGGTATAGGCTTTCTATTTTTGTAGACCCACAAAAATATATTGGATAATCGATTCCATGCGCTGTTCTACTTCTTCGTAGTGAAAACCGTTGTCGAAGTGTAATTCACGTTGAATAATTTGATCATGTTTTAAAGCATCCGAAACAATAAATAAGCTACGGGCTAAGTCTTTTGGATCAAAAGGCCGCCAGTTATCCGAAACTTGTCCGGCTTCCAGTATATGTTCCAGAAAACGAATCTCCGCTTCTTTGATGGTTTTGTAGAGCTTTTGGAATAGGGGTTCTACTTTTTGCAGGCTGTCAATAGACAACTGAGTTAAATTGAGTACTTCTTCGTACCGGCGGATCCGTTCGGTTAGGTAAAATCGCACTTGGTCAACCAGAGATTCCTGATCCAGTGCTTCCTGTTGTAGTTCCGAAATAAAGGCTTCTGTTTCTTGGAGAATTACCTGGACAAAGATTTCCTCTTTATTCTTAAAGTAATAATATAGAGAGGCTTTGTTTAGCTGCAATCTTTTACCGATATCCTCCAAGGTGGTCTTTTCATATCCGTAGCGCGCAAAGCAATCAGAGGCGGCCTGGAGGATTCGCTGGCGCTTATTGGACCGCTTGGTAGTTTCGGTTTTTTCCATCTTCAAACCCGTTTAGATGCTATTAAGAAACGGAAGATACAGGAAAAATTCTACCAATT
>JBCDIO010000806.1:0-1702 GCA_038748815.1 Bacteroidota bacterium | reverse complement strand
GTGAACAATGGGACTTAGTGATAAACATCCAAGGGGATGAGCCCCTCATCGAAAGAGAACAGCTAGAGCCGCTAATACAGCTTTTTCACGACAACCCAGAGGCACAAATCGGTACTTTGTGCACCCCCATTCACGATCTAAGGGAATTGGAAAGCTCCAATGTGGTAAAAGTCGTTTTGGGTCAACAGGGGCAAGGTCTTTACTTTAGTCGATCTCCCATCCCATTTTTTCGCGATCGCGCCGGACTGCCTCAGGCCTTGGCGGCCGGCTTGTACCAGAAACATGTCGGTTTATACGCCTTTCGCCCCCCAATTCTTAAACAAACCGCGCATTTAGCGATTTCTAGTTTAGAACGGGCTGAGTCCTTGGAACAATTACGCTGGTTAGAAGCCGGTATGCGTATTTTTATCGCACAAACCGATCATACCACCATTGGCGTTGATACTCCGGAGGATTTAGAACGGGCCGCACAATTAATCAAGGAAAAACGCTCCTGACATGGATTGGTCGAATCAATATTTTCGCCGTTGGTTTTGGATGGCTCCCGCGGGCCTTGCGCTAGCTGGTTTTGGGCTTTGTCTTATAGTAGAAGCCGGATACTACAAGCACAGCGGGGCCGATACCTGGGATTGGTTCCTCTACGGAACACTAGCGTTGATTGTCTTTAATGCTGGTCTGAGTATCTTCGGGGGTGCCGTGGTGAATCGGGCCCGCTACGAACGTCAAAAATCTGCTATCGACCTATGAATTATTGCAGCAAATGTGGTTCTTCGGATATTGGTCTTCAGGTTCCTACGGGGGATAATCGGCCACGGTATGTCTGTAATAATTGTGGAACCATTCACTACACGAACCCAAATATCATTGCCGGTTGCCTACCCATTTGGGAAGACAAGGTTCTCTTGTGTAGCCGCGCCATTGAACCACGCCTCGGTTACTGGAACGTACCCAGTGGTTTTTTGGAGAATGGTGAAACGGTAGAAGAAGGGGCCGTACGGGAGGTTTGGGAAGAAGCAGAAGCTAAGGTCCAAATTCTGAACCTACATGCCGTATTTAGTCTACCACAGGTGAATCAGGTATACATTCATTATCTGGGAGAATTAATCGATGGAAAGTTTGGAGTAGGGGAAGAAAGCTTAGAATCGCAGCTTTTCTCCGAAGAGGAAATTCCTTGGAAAGAGATTGCCTTCAACTCTTCCATCTTTACCCTAAAACGGTACTTTGAAGATCGTAGGAAAGGCCTGCACGTTGCCCACCAAGGGTTTTATCGGCATGTCCGAAAATAATCACCACAGAAAATCCCCACCGAAAGCAAAGGGTAAAAGATCCTTCGCACTAGCCAACTCGAAAATAGGTCCTATCTCCCCCATGATTAGGATTCGTAAAGGGTGTTCTTGCCGAGTTTCTTTTTCGAAGAGAATTTGCCGACAAGCCCCGCAGGGCGCAGCGGGTCGCTTAGCTACCTTTTTTCCCTTGACGGTAATAGCAATTGTTTCAATTACCATACCCGGAAATTCACTTTCTACTCGCGATAAAGTAACCATCTCTGCGCAAAGGCACATCGGATAGGACGCATTTTCTTGATTGGCTCCGGTGACCGTGTGCTCGTTTTGCAAAAAGACAGCCGCTCCTACTTTAAATTCAGAATACGGGCTGTAAGATTTAGCCAAAGCCTCCTGGGCTTTTTCCATCAAATGACGGT
>JBCDIO010000805.1:0-1704 GCA_038748815.1 Bacteroidota bacterium | reverse complement strand
ATCTGAACAAAAAACGGCTCGGTCAAAATATTCATTTATCCAGGTTACGAAGTATTCAAAATAAACATCATTTTAAGACGTTCATTTATCCTACCTAAGCATTGATCATTCATGAGTCTTCAACCCAAATTTTCTATCCACCCTTTCCGACTATTTTTAATTGGACTAGGGTTTCAACTAATCGCCTGTCAGACAGAACCCAGAGAAACCATTCCTGATGTTTCAGATATTGACATAACCGTCTCCATTCGCCACTTCGAACAGGATTTATTTCAGATTGATACGGTTAATATGGAGCAATCTCTTGGACAGATTTACCAAAAATATCCAGAGTTTGCCGCTATTTATTTTGAGCAATTACTCGGAGCCAACGACCCCAGAATTGCTCCAGAAGGCCCCCTTTTCTATATTTCGGGCTTTGTAAATCATCCCTTTGCACGCCGTTTATACGATACGACGCAAATTATTTATCGGGACTTTAAGCCCTTTGAAGAAGAGTTTCACTCAGCTTTTCAGTTTTATCGACATTATTTCCCAGAACGGCCTATTCCAGATGTGACCACCTTCATTTCAGAATACTCTTTAGCCAATTTTATTTATCAAGAACAATCGCTAGCCGTTGGTCTAGACTTCTTTTTAGGGCCTTCTTATCCCTATCAGGCCTATAATGCAGGTAATCCCAATTTCTCCAACTATCTGGTACGAACTTATAATCCAGACCATTTGGTCCGAAAAACCTTGCAACCTTTGGTTGAGGATCTAACCGATATTGCTCCTGGAAATCGACTGCTAGATTTCATCATACACAACGGTAAAAGACTGTACCTACTAGACCATTTGTTACCTTATGCCTCCGATACGGTCATTGTGGAATATAGCCCAGCTCAGCTACAATGGTGTAAAGAGAATGAGGCGAATATTTGGGCGCACTTCCTCTCCGAGGACCTATTATATTCATCCCAGTGGCAAGATATCCGGAAGCTGGTAGAAGCTAGCCCAAACTCACCGGGAATGCCCCCCGAAGCCCCCGGAAGAACCGGTAATTGGTTAGGTTGGCAGATCGTAAAATCTTACATGAAGCGTCATCCACAAATGTCTATGGAAGACTTATTAGCATTGGACGATGCGCAACTCATTCTCGACCAATCCAGATACAAGCCGCAACGTAAATGATGCTTCTGCTGACAGTATGCAGTAGTTTCGCAAAAGAGCCCTTCGACCGTGGTCGAAGGGCTCTTTTGCGAGGAATCCTTATTCGGAGGGAAGAATACAACTATTCGTAAGCTGATCGAATTTTTATTGCCAACTGAGCCAAATCATCTTGGCTCATTGACTTCGGAGTACGCGCAAAACTCATATCCGCTACCTCATTGATTGGAATCAGGTGTACATGTGCATGAGGCACTTCTAATCCAACTACGGATACCCCGATTCGTTGACAGGGAACCACTTTTTTGATGGCCTTGGCTACTTTAGCAGCAAAAGGCATAATCCCTGAAAGTAATTCTTCTTCAAGATCGAAAAAGTAATCAACTTCTTTTTTGGGAATCACCAGGGTATGCCCTTCATTGAGAGGTCGAATATCCAGGAACGCAAAAAACCGTTCGTCCTCTGCAATAAGGTGCGAGGGAATTTCGAGGACACGCGCCTCGGCCGCGTGGTCATTCTGGAAACGGCGAATATCGACGACATGGCCGATTGCCT
>JBCDIO010000804.1:0-1705 GCA_038748815.1 Bacteroidota bacterium | reverse complement strand
CTTAGCCTTTCGATTGACACCCGCATTGGAATTTCGGGGAGGTCTATGGGGAGGCCTGCTTTTGGGGCATAATTTACCAATTGATGATCTGTCGAGGGTCGATGCCGGGTGGGCAGTTGGGTTTTCTTGGATAATTAGTCCGCAGTGGGAATTTGGCCTGCGCTATGGCCAGGGATTGGTTGATGTTTACGATGCTCGGCGGTTGATCTTTCCTTCGGATCCAGAAGAGCTCAAGATTGGGGTGCGAAACCAATTAGCTGGGGCATATTTCACCTATTACTGGGCGGCCGAAGAGCAGGGGGTAAAAAAATAATTCTCTGTCTTTGGATATATCTAGAGGAACCCTTTTCTGTTAATGCATTTTTATTTACCTTTGCGGGGCAATTTTCTCAACTCATATCAGAATAAGGGCAAAATCCTTCATAGAGAGGGCCTTAAGCAATTAATCTGAAGTTCTATAAAGTACGCAAAGATGGATGCGATCAAATTTGTACAAGAGCAGCTTTCCCAGAAAACAGCGGATTTACCTGCTTTTCGTCCAGGTGATAACGTAGTAGTTAGCTACCGAATTATTGAGGGTAGCAAGGAACGGATTCAGGATTTTCGTGGCGATGTGATCCAGATTCGCGGAAATGGAGAAACGAAAACATTCACCGTTCGGAAAATGTCTAACGGGGTAGGCGTTGAGCGTATCTTCCCTTTTTCCTCTCCTAATATTGCAGGAATTAAAGTAACGAAGCGTGGTAAAGTACGCCGCGCGAAGTTGTATTACTTGCGGGATCGGGTTGGTAAGAAAGCTCGTATCAAGGAGCGTACCTTCATTTCTAATAAGAAGTAAGAACTATTACGCAGTCTATACTGTGCATTAGCATAAGAAACAGGCAATGGCGATTTCGCCATTGCCTGTTCTAGTTTGTACCTTTCATAAATGGCCGATAATACGCCCATGGAATATCAGTGAGCTTATCTGAAAAGTGCTTTTCTTAAAGTCTCCATCTTTTGTTTGGTATCCGTTGTTTGGGCGAGTGATTGAATGAATTCCAAATAGGCTCTACTAGGGCCGGCCACATACCGCTGGGACTGTAAAAAAATCATTACATCGAGGTGTATTCTGCTGGCTGGACTGATCTTCTTGATCTTCTTTCCTGGATGATGGTGCAGGATGAGCTTTTTCGTTAGCGGAAAAATCAACTCAGATTCGAGTACATTCTTTTTTGGCGTAGTCTTCAATAGAATCGGGTGATCGCCGATTATATAACCGGGGGCTTGTTGATTAGGTGCGTAGATGGTCCAGTGGTCAACGGCCGAGTTCATATCCAAGGCTAAGAAATCAAGCGCTGGTAGTAGTAGTTGAGATATCGGAAGGTAGCCCAGTTCCCTTTGGGCCCAGGCAAAGGAATCCTTACTTAGTTCTTTGCTTGTGGAGCGTTGCAAGATCTTCAAGAAGATGGCTTGGTTAGGAGTAGACTGAACCAAATTTTTAGCCTCTTCTTCGTTTAATGATTGCCTAGAGTACGTCAGAGAGACTAGTAATAAAAGATGGAAAAAATCATTGATATCGTACCGAATACTTTCACCCTGGCTCTTTATTTTGTGGTAGCCAGGAGTTATAATGGCTTCGTACCCTCGATATAGCTTTTCTAAAAGATGATTGGTCTGCCCATCTAATGAAAAAAGAGTTCGATTCCATTCGAAACATAGTTCT
>JBCDIO010000803.1:0-1732 GCA_038748815.1 Bacteroidota bacterium | reverse complement strand
TATTTTGACCGAGAATATTTTTGTGCAGATCAAGGCGCGGCGGAGCATCGTAGCCATAGCTACGAAGGCGAGTACGTAACGATGAGCTGGGCAAAAAGAACCCGTCAAAATGTTTAGAAATTTAGGTTACAAAGTACTAAGAAACCACACTGGTAAAACTCAAAAAAAGTATGAAACGAACGACCCTTCTTTTGATCGGGTGCTGCCTGGTCGGGGCATCCCTATTCGGACAAACCTTAGACGAACGCATCGCTGCTGTAGAACAGAAAGTCATTGAATGGCGGCGCGACCTCCACGCCAATCCAGAATTATCCAATCGCGAATTTGAAACCGGGAAAAAGGTGGCTGCCCATTTGGAGTCGCTAGGTATTGAGGTCCGACGAGAGGTCGCTTACACTGGGGTAGTTGGCATTCTCAAAGGTGGGCAACCGGGTCCGGTAGTTGCTTTGCGGGCTGATATGGACGCCCTTCCGGTCACCGAACGAGTCGATATACCCTTTGCCTCCAAAGTTAGAGCCACCTACCTTGGAGAAGAGGTCGGGGTCATGCATGCCTGTGGGCACGATACACACGTAGCCATGCTGATGGGGACGGCCGAAGTACTGGCCGGGATGCGCGAAGAAATAACCGGAACGGTTGTATTCATTTTCCAACCCGCCGAGGAAGGAGCTCCTCCGGGTGAAGAAGGAGGAGCGGAACTCATGGTGAAAGAAGGAGTGCTCAAGAATCCGGACGTAGACGTCATCTTCGGATTACACATCAATTCTGGCTTGGAAGTTGGTAAGATTCGGTATAAACCAGGTGGGGCACTCGCCGCCGCCGACCGCTTTGTCATCAAAGTAAAAGGAAAACAAACGCACGGTTCACAACCGTGGAATGGGATCGATCCAATCACCGTTTCGGCCGAAATCATATTGGGCCTCCAGCTGATCGTAGCCCGTAAGATGGAACTCACCAAAGAAGCCGCCGTTATCAGTGTGGGTAAGATCCAGGGTGGGGTGCGAAATAACATTATACCCGAAGAAGTGGAAATGATTGGTACTATTCGTACGCTGGATTCCGAGATGCAAACGCGCATTCACGAAGAGATTCGTCGGACCGCTACCAAGATTGCGGAGAGCTTTGGAGCGGAAGCCGATGTAGATATCCAAATCGGCTACCCGGTAACGCACAATAATATTGAGTTGACCCGCGAGATGATCCCTACCCTATTTCGGGTTGCCGGAGAAGAGAACGTATTACTTAGCGCGGCCAAAACGGGTGCCGAGGACTTCTCTTATTACGCCAATGAAGTGCCGGGTTTCTTCTTTTTCTTAGGTGGGCGCCCCAAAGATGTTAGTGTCTTCGATGCTGCTCCGCACCATACGCCCGATTTTTTCATCGATGAGAGTGGCTTTCAATTAGGAGTGAAGTCGATGTGTAATTTGGCCTTGGATTATTTGCGTAAGAACCAATAAGAGTAAAACAAAACCCCTTATCAGAATTTGTCTTATTCGATAAGGGGGTTTGTCTTTTATTTGGTAAGATTGCTTTGCTCTTTATTCGGTCATCATTCAACCCATAGAGGAACTTCTTCTTAACACATTGGGACCATTATCCATCAGTCCTTTTTTTTCCTCCGGCGACGAGTACTCAACCGTATCTTCTGCTGTTAATTGGTTTATAGACTCCTTAAGACGGTACCGATTCGCTTTGGAAGACCATAAATATTCCGTCTCTTTTAAAGAATTAT
>JBCDIO010000802.1:0-1734 GCA_038748815.1 Bacteroidota bacterium | reverse complement strand
CTATTGGAGTAATGGTAAGGAGGTTACTCAGGCCAAAGTCAATCCCTACTCCACCACCAAACGTAAAACCAGAAGTGTTTTCTAGATTAGCGGTAGGAATCTCCAGATCGTAGATGGCATAACCAGGACTTAACTGCACGAAAAATCCCTTTTGCAAGCTCGGCCCTTGTTTGCCAAAGGTGGGACAGTTACAATCCGTACCAAAATCAAATAGATAAATATTGGTCTTGAACTGAAAGCCAAACTCTTTCATACCCCCATCAAAACCATTCCCTGATGTACTACCAAAGTAAAGTGTTGGTTGGAATTCCACCCTCTTTTTGGGCAGGCGAAACCAGTAATGAACGGCAACTTCTCCACCGATTTCATTTAGCAAGGATGGAGAGTTATCATCTACTGGGAATGTCCAATCATTACTCTGAAAGTTAGCAAAAGTCGCCACCCCGAACTGTGCGGAAAGCAGTCCGGAAAAACAAAGACTAAGGCAAAAAAGTAAAATTCGCATGGGGTAAGTTTTATCCTTCCCTTAACGCGGGAAAGAAATGGGTATTTTATGGTCAAAAGGATATACACCAACAAAAAGGCTAGGTTCAAAACCCCTTACACTTATCCCCTCTCCCATTGCACACGTACGACGGGCTAAGTGACCACCTGCGGCCGCGCCTTCATCGAATTGAGAATATTCGATGGAGCATTTTGAATTAAACATTTCACTAGCTTCCTATTGTAGCCCTAATTCCATTGCCTCTCCCAAGGAAACAGCTTTCCAGCGGATAAGTAAGACGCGAAGTTGCTTCCGGATTTCATCTAGTATAGGTTCGTCCAGACTCACTAAGGGAGGAAGCTTTGCCTCTGCAAGCATTTTGCTTAGTTGCTCGATAAAATCGGTAATCGGGCTACCGTGCTGTAGCTCCGTTAGCAGCAAATTAACGAAATATTCCACCTGAAGTGATACAAGCGGAAGATTAGCCGGTATCAAGGCTACCGGTCGCTGGTCCCGCGGAAGTTCAAAGTCTTGAATATCATAGCCATCGGCTAACAGGCCATAAAAAGCATCCGACAAGGATAACTCCGTTTCGATGGCGTAGTGAGCGAGATCATGGACCTCCATCCCCGGGTAAAGCTTACTCCAGGTGATGGTGCCATCTGCTCTGATGACCGTTAAAACGGATTGGGAAGGAGACTTTTTATGGAATCGAAGTACCAATGCTTGAGAAAGGGCCATTCATTATGTTTAGCCTTAAAACACTGATGGAATTTAGCAAGTTGCATTTTGCAGATGACTTTCAGCCCTTGCTAAATATGTCATCATACTTACCCATTATCACAAGTTAGTTACCTTAAAAACCACACCTCCTGAATCAACCCATCCGCAACACGGTAAATGGCAATCACTTCAGTAGTCGGATCCTTCTTATCCCAAACCACGCTTTCGTGGTCAATTACTTTATCCTTCATCACCGTACGGCTCACTAGGCGACACTGTAGGTCGGGCAAGCGTTCGAACATAGGCCCGTAGCGTTGTCGCATCTCTTCCTTGCCGGTGAAGCGGGGTTCGTCCGGAAAATTGTAGATCTTAACAGTATCGCTGTAGGCTGAAAGGAAAAGTTCAATATCGCCGGTATTGTAGGCATCTAGTTGGGTTTGGACGGGCGCGACCACCGCAAAGGGGTCTTCAACTTCTTGGGCCGAAAGGAGTATCGGGAAGACAAGGCAAATTAGGAAAAGGCAGCG
>JBCDIO010000801.1:0-1737 GCA_038748815.1 Bacteroidota bacterium | reverse complement strand
ATACAGATTGAATAAGCTGGTGGTAGCTCAAGCGTAGGTAAAAGGAGATATTTCGGATGACTAGTTTTAGGAAAGGCTAATCTTCCCGTTTTGGCCAGTTGTCCTTACTCGGGATCCTAGTAGGTCGTTAAACGGCAAAAGGACCTTCACTTTCGTGAAGATCCTTTTTTGTAGACCTACTAGGACTCGAACCTAGAATGACAGGACCAAAACCTGCTGTGTTACCAATTACACCATAGGTCTTTACCAACGCTTTTTCAAAGCGCGATGCAAATGTATAAACTTCTACTTTCTGAAAAAAGTTCAGAAGCAAAATTTTTTTTTCTTCCTTGCTTTTGACGCTCCGATTACTCGAAACGCTCGAAAATTCCCTTCAAGCCCATACGCTGGATCGTCCGCTTAATTCCATTCTTCACGGTTTCCTTCGCATTGGTCTGCGCTTTTTTCATCATCGTATCCGATGGACGTGGCTTGAAAATGGTGTCATGGTACTTCACCCCTTCTCCCAATGGACTGTAGTAATAACTGTAGATGGACTTCCGGGTTTCTCCCTCTGGAATGTTGATTACATCGTAGCCGTGGTATGAAGTATCCGTTGTTTGGAAAACCACCGCGCGGTTAAATGTAGGCATAATCTCTTTCTCCAGTACGGTAACATCTTCGTTCCAGAGCTCGAGGTGACCGCCGTATTCTTGCTTCCAATCCTTATTCAAAAAGATCAGTAAATTCAAACGGCGGTGCATATTCAAAATCGGGTGTACGCTAAAGTCAACGTGCACATCCAAGAAACTACCGTTTTTTCCCTGGTGTACACCAGCCCCCCGGTGATCATCGGGTAATAGTAAATCATCGATTTGTACGATCTGCTCAAGCCAGCGGGTGAACTCAGCACTTTTGATGGCGTCTAAAACTTTGGCAAAACTACCGTGGTAGGTGTCAAAACTAGAGCCTTCAGATTTATTCTCATTGAGCCCTTTATAATGCTTCCGTAGATCGGTCATCTTTGGAAAGTGTTCATACAGATCATTGGCGATGTCTTCCCGCAAGAAGTTTTCAATGACCATATAGTTATAAGGCTTGGCCGTAGCAAAGGATTCCCGTAAGGCCGGGATCGCCGCTTCGTTAATGGCCGCGGTATTTAGAGCGTTGGCAATGGCTTGCATAGATATGGTTTTTAGAAGAAACGATGTGCTCGAAATTAAGGAATCTCCGCCAAATTGGCTACCTCCGATCGGCATAGTCTCAGAAATGCGTAGAATTTTGCGAAAGCCTTTCTTCCCAAGTGTTAAAGTCGGGAAAGTTATACCGGTTTTCTTACGCTAATGATTCTGAGCCTAGGTACTGAAGTGCCCGTAATTCACGGAATATCAAGTTAACGATATTCCCTAAATATGCCTTTTTCTTACTTCAGGCAAGAGGAGCGATTATCCCCGGAAAACTTATTTTGGCAATAGAAATGCATAGGTCTCGTAGACCTAAGGGAGGACGAATAGAACCAAAAGAACAGAAAAACCTTAGGAAGCCAAAGACCTAATAGGCTCCTCTAGTCGCTCCCCAAGATCAATATCGTTTAAGATATCGTATACCCATTCGTGGTACTCCGGGAAACTCGGAAGATTATTGTGATGGCCTTCGTCAATCGGGATCAAATAGATTTTCTCGGGGTTCTCCCGGGCGAGCTGCTCACTTTGCTTGTAGGGGATCAGGCGATCTTTCCGACCGTGCAAAATGTAAACT
>JBCDIO010000800.1:0-1771 GCA_038748815.1 Bacteroidota bacterium | reverse complement strand
TGATACCAAACCATTGATTGATAGTAATATACTTTTTCTTTCCATTGCAGAATTTCTGCACTAATCGCTTCTAGTCGCGGCCAGAATGTTTGTTCTACGTAACGCTGTTCTTCTAAACTTTTTACGTGCCCCCGTTCGATGTAAAACCGGTGGAGCTCCGTTTGCAAATTACTAAGTTGAATCAAGTGATTAATCGTAGTTGAAGCTTCTCTTGACTCTTGCAGCAGTTGGTTAATCTGATCTCCCCCAGCCCGGGTGATATGACGGCTTTGGATCATCTTTTCAAATTCGATGATGGTTAGCAACGAAAAATTGGTGTGATGTTGCTGGGCAAGTTTTTTTCCCTTTCGCAAAATTTCCAGGGCTTGCATGTATAGCCCTTTCCAATATAAGGTATACGCAAAATCGATATGCTCCCGAATCTTAATATTGGCATTCTTTTCTTTCTGAATAATGCGTAAGCTATTCAAAATTTGCTTGTAGAGATGCCGTTTGAGATTAGCATAACGGGAAGGGTTTAACTTCGGCATTTTACTCCGCAATTTTTCCTCATCCAATATCTTTTGTCGGTCCAATAGATCGAAGAGCTGCAGATACAACATATCGCTTTCCCCCTGTACCCGTGTGGCATACAGTCGAAAAGCGCGCTTTTCGGCCTTAGAAAGTGATTTTACGAGTCGATAAACCTCTTCAGTACGAGAGATAGGCATAACAATGCTATTTCCTCTAAAAAACTATGATTCAATGGTTTATCTGGAAAGGACAGTCTTTAAAAAGGACATTTACAGCGAAAAATCCTATTCACTACCCTTACAAGCTAAATATTTTGTCTCCACAAAAGGGACTTATCTATGAAAAAAATTGAGGCGATTATCCGGTCTTCAAAGTTCGAAGATGTCAAGGAAGCACTCGAAGCCATTGGGATTCGGTTCTTCACTTTCTTCGAAGTAAAGGGGCATGGATTGGAGAAAGAGGATGAAATTAAGTACCGAGGAGCCATCTACGACTCGGGATACATTCCCCGGCAAAAGTTAGAAATCGTCGTACAAGAGTCCGATATCCAGCCCGTTGTGGAAGCCATTCAGAAACACGCCTACACTGGCCAAATCGGCGATGGTAAGATCATTGTCACGCACATCGAAGCCTTCTTAAGAATACGAACTGGTGAAACCTCCGAAGCCGCATTATCCTGACTGACTTACAACTATCCATGATGCATTCTTTACCTTTTTTCCGACTAGATGCGGCCCGTGAGGCCCTAGCTCCCTACGAAGAGATACTCGCCTTGGCTCGCGCTGCCGAACAGTCAGCCGAACAGGCGCAATTCATGACCAATAACCTTTGGATTTTGATTGCCGCAGCGATGGTTTTCGTGATGCATCTAGGGTTCACTGCCTTAGAATCTGGCTTTGTCCGCCGCAAAAACGTAGTCAATATCATCTTTAAGAATGGGATGATTATCGGTATTGGATTGCTGACCTACTGGTTCGTTGGATTCAATCTTATGTACCCTGGCACCAATGCGGGTGGATATTTTATTTGGCCAGAATTCTTCTTAAACCCAAGTGCCGAAGACCAAACTATGGCCTACGGAGATTACACCTTCTGGTCGGACTTCATTTTCCAAGCCATGTTTGCCGCCACGGGGGCGACTATTGTTTCAGGGGCAGTAGCCGAACGGATCAAGCTCGAATCCTTTCTGCTCTTTAGTCTATTCTTCGTTATGATCTCCTACCCGATCACCGGCTATTGGAAATGGGGAGGCGGCTGG
>JBCDIO010000799.1:0-1788 GCA_038748815.1 Bacteroidota bacterium | reverse complement strand
GCTTGGAAAGCGGGTGATTGGCCAACTCGAAGGAGTTCGAGCCGTTTCCGAAGCGGTACGCCGGAGCCGAGCCGGATTACAAGATGAAAATCGCCCCATCGGTTCTTTCATCTTCCTAGGCCCCACCGGGGTTGGTAAGACAGAACTTGCCAAAGCCTTAGCCGAGGTGCTTTTTAATGATGATAAAGCCATCACCCGAATCGATATGAGTGAATTCCAGGAGCGGCACGCTGTTTCGCGCTTGGTGGGGGCGCCTCCGGGCTACGTAGGATACGATGAAGGTGGACAATTAACCGAAGCCGTCCGACGGAGGCCCTACTCGATCGTCTTGTTGGATGAGATTGAAAAAGCACATCCCGATGTGTTCAATATCTTGCTGCAAGTATTAGACGATGGTCGTTTGACCGATAACAAAGGGCGAGTTGCCAACTTTAAGAATACGATTATCATCATGACCTCCAATATGGGCGCGCAAACCATTTTGGAAAACTTTGAAGACCTGGATGCCTTGGGGGATAAGCATCGCACCGAAATTCTGGAAACCACAAAAAAAGAGGTGTTTGATCACCAGAAGGAGAATTAGCGCCCCGAGTTTCTAAACCGGATCGATGAGAAGATTATGTTCTTACCATTGACTAAACCGGAGATTCGTCAAATTCTTGGCCTCCTTTTGAAGAAGGTCGAAAAGATGTTAGGGCGACAGGGGTTGGTTATCCGAGTTAGTGATCCAGCAATGGACCTCTTAGCTGATTTAGGATATGATCCACAGTTTGGAGCCCGTCCCATGAAGCGAGTGCTACAGAAAGAGGTAGTAAACGAGTTATCTCGCCATGTACTAGCGAGTGAATTCGTATCGGGAGATACCATTTATGTGCACGTGGACGAGATTGGTTTAACCTTCTCTAAGGAACCCTACGAAGGAGCCGTTCAGATTCCCGAAGCGGAGGAAGAAGAGAAATAATTATTTGTCTCCTACATAAAGAAACCCGAAAACCGGTCAATCCAGTTTTCGGGTTTTCTTTATCTATGGAGATTGGTTCCCTATTTCTTGAATAGGTTACCCAATAATTTCATACCGATACCGGCTACATCATCTACGATGCTACCGTCCCCGTCGCTATCTAGAAACTTAGTAACCAAACTCATAGCGGGGTTGTTTGTATTGTTGGAGCGTTGGTTGCTCACCGTCCCTGTCAATAAAGAAGCGATAGACGCTACGTCCATACCACCCTGAGAACGTTGTTTTCCTAGCGTACCTAGTACCATTGGAGCAAGCATACTCATCAAGTTCCCCGTTTGGCCCTTGTCTAGACCAGACATTTGGGAAATCATAGAAGCGGCACCATCCTGACGGTCACCTAAAAGGTGATTTAAAATACCCGCACCATTCAAGGTTTTTTGACTGACCGTCTGGGCTTGGGATTGGCCTTGAAAAATATCGGTGATATTATCCAGGATACTGCCATCGTGGTCATTATCTAAAGCATTTACTAAGCTATTGGCTCCTTCGGGAGTAGAAGCATTTTTTGCAAGGGCTCCAACCAGCGTATTGAAGATACCAGAAGCCGCAACAGCGGTTTGTTCTTTAGAGGCGCCTCCAAGCTGTGCACTCATCTGATCCAAAAGGCCATCTGTCAACTGGCCTTGCAATAGGTCCATTAAATCGTTTGCCATATTATACGTACGTGTTTAAAGAGTTTTGTAAGTGCGATACGAAAGGTCGCACCATCAAGTTACAAAAAATCGGGCTTTTGACTTTCTTCAGGAAGATATTTGCCAGCATGCCAG
>JBCDIO010000798.1:0-1811 GCA_038748815.1 Bacteroidota bacterium | reverse complement strand
TGGTACTAACCACGGTTCCACAGACCGAAATCTCACGCCCGGTATCCATATGGATCTTCGCTTGGGTCGTGTTGAAGGTGTTTTGTGGTAAAGACGGAGCCGCCAGCGGATCAACATCGCCCTGTTCACTCGGGGGCTTCCAATCTGTCAGGTTTAGTTGCTTTTCCAAACTATTCTCCAAAGCATCGTCTAAGCTGGCAAATAGATCGAGTCCCGTTTCTTCCTCAATTTTATCAAGCGAAACAGCAAAGGCACCAATCGGGGCTACAATTTCCTTGTTGGGCATAATGAAACCAATTGCTCGCTCATTTTTCAGGTCTACTACTGCTTTAAAATAGAGCTTAGGTAGAGAAACGCCATTGACACTTCGGCTTACTTTAGGCAGATCTTCTCGCAGAACAGGTCGATGTTGATCCGCTGGCGGCTCCGTCTTTACCACAAAACACCTTCAACACGACCCAAGCGAAGATCCATATGGATACCGGGCGTGAGATTTCGGTCTGTGGAACCGTGGTTAGTACCAAGCTTAGTAAGAAAGGAAATGTCTTTTTGAATTTTGATAAAAAATTTCCCAATCAAGTTTTTTCGGTAACCATCTGGAAGGATCAATTGGTTAATTTCAGTTACCTGCCGCACGAAGAACTGATGGGAAAACAGATCTGTGTGAAAGGAGTCGTCAAAAACTTTAATGGCACTCCCAGTATGAATGTGGAACGGGAAGAACAGATCCGATTGTACGAAGGAGAATAAGGTTAAGAAATGATCCGACAACCATCTATTGAATTATGGGGAGTCGTAGTCCAGGAACCCACGACTACCTTCTCAGATGTCATTCTTGCATTGCTGTGTTTTTACTTCTATTGGCTTATCGGTCGCAGACTGCCAGCCATTAGGGCGATTCGCTTTCAGCGGTACTACTTTCTGTTTTTTGGGCTTGGTACACTAGCTGGGGGGATCCTTGGGCACGGGTTCAATTACGGATTTCTAGACAGTATGAAACTCCCTGGATGGAGCCTTTCCATGATTGCAGCACAGTGGTTGGCCTACGGGGTATTAGAAGAACTGCGCGAATACTGGCCGAAAGGTCGTTATGTGCAAGTGGTTTGGATGCATACCATCATTGGCCTGGGCTGTCTAGTCTTCTTTCTCTTCAGTTGGAACTTCCTGATTCCCAAACTACACGCAGCCTACACGATGATTGGTATTGTCGGTTTGGGGCATTATTTCCTATTCCGAATGCACGGTAATCGTCGCAGCATATTGTACGTGCTTGGCGTTCTTCCCTTGATAGCTATGGCTTTTGTTTTTGCCCAGAAATGGTCCATCAGTGTATGGTTCAACCAGAATGATATCTCGCATGTGCTTATGGGAATGGCTTCCTGGGCGTTCTTTGTAGGATTGATGCGGTGGAATTCGATGCCTGCGCTCCAACGGCGACGAGTAATCTCAAAGGGTTAGTAGTCGAATGTTGATGCATAAAATAGATATCGAATGTTGTTCGATCTCAACCGTTATCCAAGAAATATCTCAATCCAAAAACGATGAAAAATAGTCTACTACTCACCAGTTTACTCTTCCTTTCATTTCTTACTTCGGCCCAAATTGCTTTTGAGGCCCAATATTCAAGTCCCATCGTCAATTTTACACGAATAGATTTTCCTTTTGCCGGAGAACGGTATGTGGTGAAAACGCTCAATGGGACCGGATACGAGTTATACGACGCGGAGCATTCTTTCCTGGAAACCGTTGAAATCATGGAGACCGAACTCTTCGATTTGATCAGTATTACCGAGGGGGTATACAAAGATGGC
>JBCDIO010000797.1:0-1843 GCA_038748815.1 Bacteroidota bacterium | reverse complement strand
ATTTTTTCTGCTTCGCAAACATCTGTGCAATACTTTGGAAAATTTCTTGTCTTTCTACCAGAAGGCCGGAAAATCTATAGACTGTAGGTTTTTAAATTAAATCATTCTCTATTTATGAAGCCTTTATTTGCGCATCTTTCACTTGTGTTGGCAGTATTTATTGGCAGCAGTTTTATATACCCTGCACCCCCTGTCACTCCAGCTTCTTCCGTTGAGACGGTGGCTAGTTTTAATGAAAACAATTGTAATTCGTATTTCAATGGCGATGTAATTACCCGAACGCTGAACGATGGCTATTCCACCGTTGGACATTCCATTTGGCTGAGTCGATCTTCTCAACGGGTTAATGCCAAGTATTTTGCCCATAAGCAGTATGGTACGGTGGTACATGACCGCTATGATACTTGGCGACAAGGAAAAAATGTGGTCTTAATTTCAAGTGGTGCTTATGCTACGGGGTGGGACGGTAAAGATGTTCCGGCCGGAATTACCGTCGATGCTGGGAAAGTAGTTAACCGTAGTTACGAGAATACCATGGATGGTTTAGTGATTGTCTACGCCACTGGGGGGATCGTAGTCTCTAATATTGAGAATCGTGATTTGACCTTAAAAAAAGGAGGTAAATCTTTCGTAGTAGATGTAACTACTGCATCGGGTAGAGCTGAATTCCTATCGTGGGCCCAGTCCGAAGGAGCTACTGTCTTTCAAACGCATCTTCTCGCGTATAAGAATAACCTTTTGTTTACTCGGGCAACCTCTGAATCCGCTCGACGCAAATTCCTAGTCCTTACCAAAGATCCGAGTGGTAATCTTTATCACGTGATCTTCTATATGAAGAATAAATCGTACACACTGTACGATGCGGCCCAAGGTATCTTGCAATATCTTAATAATGGTCGTTATGAGGTGATCGGAATGATTAATCTGGATACTGGTGGGTTTGATATCATTAGTACTGGATCAGATGTGCGAGACTGTCAAGGCGACTATATTACTGGGACAGCGAATGACGATAGACCCAACATGACGAATATGTTGGCGTACTGGTACAACTAAGAATCGAGTCACCCTGTTTGTGGCTTTTCCAAGCAGGGTGACCCACTCCTCGAATTATGGATCAACCTAGAAGCTTTTTACTTATAGCACTTCTTTTTGTGCTATCCCCTTTGGCCAAGTCCAATCCTTCAGAAGCTGTACAAAAGTACTTGCAGGAAAAGAGTGGTCTTTCGGTAGACAGTTTCTACCGTGAATTTCCCTTCCAAGCACTTCTTGAACGAGTAGATATCAGTCAAGTAAAGCTGGTAGAGGAAGTAAGAAAGCAGTTAGAAAATAGTGGCTATGATGGAAATCAGTTTGTGGAGGGGCTTTATCAAACCTATCTGGAACAATTTCCGATTGATCTAGAAAATCAAGACTCCGTAAAGCTCGTTTTTTCGATCGCTGAAGTCCTTACCGCCTCCGAATTTTATTTGCCGGACTCCGTTTGGCAGTATATGGGCGCAGGGATGTTTTTGTTGGAAGAAATGGAGAAAAAGGTGCAAGCGGCACTCAACGAAGGGAGGTTGGAAAAAGAGGATAGCTATACGATGTACTTGGTTAACCGATTAGGAGATAACGATTTTCATCTAAATCTGCCACCGTCCAATGTCGAAAAGCTTATCAACTACTTTCAAAATGGTAAGTATGAGTATATCTGGCATAAAATGATGACGACTTATCGGAAGGAGTTTATCACCGCATTGGTAATAGGTTTAGTTGGACTTGGAGCTTTAGTGCTTGTTATTCGTTGGCTTATTCGTCGTCGTCGTCGGACCCAAAATTAATACCACCGCATGCGTTTTTT
>JBCDIO010000796.1:0-1851 GCA_038748815.1 Bacteroidota bacterium | reverse complement strand
CAGCAGTTTCCGGTAACGATCGATCAGTGGATCCTCCTGAAACGGATCAGTGAGGATAATGGCCTCAGCCAACGATCCCTCGCCGAAACTACTTTTAAAGATCCGGCAGCAGTCACTCGTATTATTGACATTCTGGAAAAAAAAGCCTTAGTCCAAAGGCATCGTCACCCAGAAGACCGGCGCACGCACCAGATTCAGTTAAGCCAAGCTGGCTTTGAATTGGTAAAAAGAATGACTCCAGTAGTGCAGGATATTCGAAAAAAAGCCTTAGGGGATATTCCAACAATCGATTTGGAAACAACTCGGCAGGTAGTACACCAGATGTACCGCAATATGAATGGGCAGTAGCCTATTTTTTTGACAAAATAGTTGATATGTCATTAATTGATAAGTCTATTATACTACTCTTCTTGGGTGGTCTTTGGTCGGTTCCTACCCCCACGACGAAAATAGAAATGGGAGGAATGGAGCTAAACTACCAAAAGACCAAAACGGGGGTTCGATGTGCAATAGCTGCTCCCACCACCGGTTGGGTCGCCGTAGGATTTAATAATCGAGATGATATCATCTCCGCGGACTTACTCCAATTCAATGTTCAAGATGGTACGGTTTACGGGGAAGACCAATATGTGCAAGCCGCTGGTAAACACCCGGTTGATGTAAGCTTACCAGAAGGCCAGAATCAGATCAAAAATCTAGAAGGGCGGGAAGAGAACGGGTGGACGTATATCTCCTTCGAATTAGCTTGGGAGAGTGCTGACCCTTTCGATTTTGCCTTACGCCCTCAGAAACCCGTATGGCTCATTCTGGCCTATTCGAACAGTGACGATTTTGCGCATCACTCCCACCTACGGGAGCATCGATCCGTGATTTGGTAAAACCATTTGTACTACATAAATCTATAAAAACAATCTTCTATGAAGTGGATGTCTTTATTTAGTCTAGCCCTATTAGGGTCAATAGGAACTTTACGCGCCCAACAAGCGGCCAATCTCCAAGAGGTTATTGAGCAATACAACCGGGGAGGAGCTACCAATAACGTAGAAATGCTCCAACCGGTATTAGCCGAAAGTTTTCGGGTGGTCTTAAATGACACCAAAGAAGAGGTTATCAAAGTACTCGACCGTACCACCTACTTAGACCTGGTCGGTAAAAAAATCTTTGGCGGGGAGGCCCGCACGCTCGACTTCACCTCTATCGATGCACAGGGGGCTTTAACCGCTACGGTAACCGTTTCACAAAAAGGAGCAGAAAACACCTTCCGCAACTACCTGAGCTTAGTCCAACACCAAGGTGAATGGCAGATCGTACAGGCCTTGGTGTACATTGAGTAGATTCCAAGAAACAGATGCCCCTCGTTGCTAGGGCGAAACGCATAGGGCCAATTCCTTCATTTGGGGTTGGTCCTTTTTTCGTTGGACAACGGTCCCGGGCTATCGGAATCAGGCGAACTTTTTTCTGGTGAACTCTATTCCCAATCTCCCCTCCTCTATCTCAACCATTCACCAATCTAAGGCATTCTTATAAGGATTGGTGTTCGCCGAGGCTAAATTCGTATCTTCAGCGGCCGCTGCTTATTCTTAAGACTTGACACCTATAAATTATGAAAAAAGCGATCCTACCCTTCCTGCTAGGACTGATCACTTTCTCCGCATTCGGCCAAGCTCCCGACCGCTGGACTTCTGCCGAAATTCATGAAGCTATCCAGAAGCTTAATGTGCTAGGAACGGTATTATACGTGGCTGCTCATCCCGATGATGAGAACACGCGAATGATCTCGTACTTGTCCAATGAACTCAAGATGAATACGGCTTATTTATCGTTGACACGAGGCGACGGAGGGCAAAATTT
>JBCDIO010000795.1:0-1862 GCA_038748815.1 Bacteroidota bacterium | reverse complement strand
TCCTCGTCGTACTCGTAGAAGGTACTATAGTTGTTTTCGTCTTGGGTGGCCATAAGCCGCAAGGTATTGGGATTATACACGTAGGTATTCATATTGGCTAGCCAAGGCTGAATACGGAAGTCATCAAAATAAACCTTATCGCGATGCCCAATTTTTGAAAAGGCAAGTAGAATAAATTCCTCTATGCCAGAGGCATCGATTCCACCAGTTGGTATATCAATGGCAACTTTTCCGTAGATGCGCTGCCAACCGTCAATGACGGGGCCTGAAGGATAAAGGCTGGCCAGCGGTGTAACAGAACTTCTTGTGCTACCAAAGGTGAAGCAAGGAAGGGTATCAATATTTATGGGTAAAAATTGTACAGCCACGGAGCTATCCAAGGGAAGTCCATATTGTAAAGAGGAATCGTCTGCTACCCAGGCAGATACTAAATACTCCTTATGCTCTTCTAAGACAAATCCCGGCATACAGCTATTACAATTCGTACCAAATTGAGTACCGCCGTTGGTGGTGATATAGCCAGGGTTTGCGTATTCTTCGCAGCCATTATTACTAGCAATGGTGGGGACAAAAAACCGGATAGAATCAATCGTTTCGTCTAAGTTCAAGGAATAGAGCCCGGAGTGCGAAATACTATCGGTCATATAATTTGAACTTGGGGTGAAACCGTCTAAAATCCACATTTGGCGTTGGGCCTCATAGTCATCACAGCTATTGCTAAAGAAGTAATCTTCGAATCCATCAAAAGCGATTTCGTATTTGGCCGCATTGGCCGCCACCGCTGTGGTCAGGGTCGTATTATAGCCAAAGGTAGCAGCACTGTAGATCCCCAAGGGGTCTTTGTTTTCTACCTCATTGCCTCGGCGGTCGTAGCGGGTGATCTCATTGGCAATCTGCCATTCGAGTTCGGTCGTATGATCGATCGGATTTAGCTTAGCTGTAGTGAAGTCCCAATAAGGGAAAAAGTCTGCAATGGCTCCATCTTCTTTAATGTTTGTTGAGCTGGTTAGCGAGGCCGGGTTACGATCGTTGATGAAGGTGAAGGAGGCTTTGGGGCGCATATTACCCGCTAGACCGGCAGCGTAGATATTGACGGTACCAAAATCGAAGGTTGGTCCACAGGCTAAATCTGACTCACACTCGGTTTCCCATTGGTCAGAATATTCCATCGCTTCGGCGGTGAGCACCTGAATAGTATTATCTAGCACCAAGGAGCTGCCTTGAATCGGATTATTTCGCGAAGAAATAGAACCAATGGGCATACCGGCTTGGTTGCGTTTACCCGAGCGGATTACCCGAATAGCGACATTATTGCTAGGATTAAGTAATTGCCCGGCCTCGTTCATCAGTCGGACGGTAGGTGGCGTAGGTTGCGTAACATAATACCGATTGGGTAGGATAGTGCTATCTGAAAGATCCATCACTACCAGTTCATCTCCAAGAGTGAGCTCCGTTGCAGGGTTAGCCATACCGCTGGTAATCGCCCCGTTGGAAACGCTGAGGTCTGAATAAACTGCGCCGATATTTTGGTAGGCGCATTCCATTTCCTCGTAAGCCCAGTGGGCGGGATAGGTAAAGTTATAGATCGGATCCCCGAATTCGTTTTCGGTTTTAGTTAGGAGGACTTGCCCCGTTTCCTTGTCGTAGAGCAGATTCTCAGTCGTTAAGCTCGCTCCGTTTTCAACGACCGTTACTTTGTCGAGAATACCAAAACGCTTGACGAGCTTTACCGTAGAACTCAGCCGAACCTGGGTTTTATAGGTTTGCACAAAAGGAATCGGGATCACCAGAGGTATAAAAAAGGGACCAAAGAAAAAGCCGTCAAAATTTGCTGAAATGTCACCACTAGCTGAAGTGGTTTC
>JBCDIO010000794.1:0-1877 GCA_038748815.1 Bacteroidota bacterium | reverse complement strand
GGGGAGGCCGGCTTTTAGTTCTAGCTAGGGGAGGAGTCTTTAGGTTGGATTAATGATCTTTAGGTAATCCCCGTCCTGAACGTGTTTACGAATCATCCGTCGCGTTTCGGGATTATCTTGATAGCGTTTAACGGCATCCTGTAAAGCATCGTAATGCCACTGAGCGTGGTCGACTTCTACAAAACCAAATCCTCGGTAGGAGCCGCCTTCAACCCACACGACCGAACGTTCCTGAAAGCTCCGTCCTTGACCAATCAACATGAAATCTCCTTCTAGTAAAGCGTTGAACCGATCCATTGCTTCCATGACGCGGTCATTGTAAGATTCCGGTGTTTCTGCTTGGATACAAGCCCCTTTGCATTTCTTTAAGTGAAAGTTAAAGCAGGGGCCGCTACCCCGTTCAATACCAGATAGTTTGGAGCATAATGTATATTCTTCTACTAAGTATTTCAGCTTGTTGGCTGCGTGGTGTGATTTACTATAGTCTCCTACGATCATATACTCTTTACGAAGCTTTTTATTGACCTTGATCGATTCAAAACACTGATAACCATTTTGATCGACGTAGGTATGAATCGAGTAGGGGAATTGGACCTGCCGCTGGGCGCGATTAATGGGAGGTGCTAGCCGTTTGATTTCGTGCGATTCCAATAGTAGGGCCACCAACTCATTTCCGGTGAGCTCGAAACTGATATCGTGCACGGATTGTTGTAATTTGCTCGCTTTACTCGTTTTTTTGGAGAAATGCTGAGCCACGCGTTTGCGAATATTCTTACTTTTTCCAACGTAGACTACATCTCCGGACACATTGTGGAAGTAGTAAACGCCGTTTTCCTCGGGCAAGGCATGGATCTTTTCAATAGATAGATTTTTGGGGAGCAGCGATTCTCGCATACCTAGATTGACTAAAGAGTATACGTGATCTTCACTTTCTTGTTGGGCCAGAATGCGTTGAAATAGCTCCACCGTAGCCAGCGTATCGGCCATGGCCCGGTGCCGCGCTGGTACCTGGATGTCGAAGTGACGAATCAATTTGCCCAAACTGTAGGAAGGGAGCCCCGGGAAGGCCTTTCTGCTTAATCGGACGGTGCAGAGGTTCTTACGAGAAAAGGTGAAGCCCAGGCGGCGGAATTCCGCTTGTAAGAAACTGTAATCAAAACGCACATTATGGGCCACAAAGACCGCACCTTCCGTCATCTCTACCACCTTTTTGGCGATCTCGTAAAATTTAGGGGCGTCGGTCACCATCTCTTGACTGATACCGGTTAGTTCAGTAATTCCATAAGGAATTGGGCATTCTGGATTGACCAGCGATTCAAATTGGTCTAGTATTTGTTGCCCATCGTGGAGAACAATGGCAATTTCGGTAATTTTATCCCGGCTGGCGCGGCCACCCGTGGTTTCTAAATCCACTATCGCGTAAAGGCGATCTTTCTTACCCTTCATTGGTTACAATTGAAACATTATGGTTCGTAATTTACTCATTTTTGTTGTATTATCAGGGCTTTTTCAAACGATTTATTGGAGTTGTAGTGGGCCAAAAGAGGGCGCAGTCTCCTCCGAAGATTTAATTTCTGGATCGGAAGCAGTGGACCCAGGCCCCGTTTCTGCGGAAGAAACCACCTTAGAATGGCCCCATTCTCAGGAAGAAACCACCGAAACGAGCGAAGGAGGAGAGAACCGTCCCAGCCCGCAGCCAGGTGCCTGGAACCTGACCGCTTATATCTCTAAAATCCAAGGTAAACGCCTAGGACTGGTGGTGAATCAAACCTCTACCATTGGCAGTACGCACTTGTTGGATACGTTGCTAGCCTTGGGGGTAGAGGTGGAAGTTATCTTTGCCCCAGAGCATGGATTTCGAGGAGAGCAAGATGCCG
>JBCDIO010000793.1:0-1888 GCA_038748815.1 Bacteroidota bacterium | reverse complement strand
GCCCCTTCCAAGACACAATTAGTCGGGTATCTAACATGATATCAATCTAAACCACTTCATTTTGCTGTCAACTACTTAATGACGCCAACTCAGCGTATTACTGTTCAAAGTACTCGGGTGTCTTGAATGTAGGTAAAAGCCACCAGATGCCATTCGAAGGTAAGGTTTCGAAAAAGGCCAAAAGGGACCGTATACCCCCAGACTAGGTACGTTTGATCCTTCTTTTTCCAAACTTCCCGAACCAGCCACTCGATATCCGCTCCTTCGGTATTGGTTTCTCGATAGTAATTAAGTCGCCGCTGTGAAATAGAGTCTAAGCTTTTTTCGTCGAGAGGCATGATGCTCTTATTACAACCGACTTCGGGATAATAAAGGGTGATCTGGCATAGGGAGTCTGGAATTTCTCGAAACATAGACCCACTTTCTTGTAAAAGGCTATAGTCCTTATTTGCGAATCTGACCTTCTGTTGGTTTCCACAAGAATAATCGGTGTAGTCGGTCCATTGAAAAGTGGTGTCAAACTGGCTTGGTAAGTGGATTTTAAAGGTAGTGTGTAGATCATCTAAATCAATAGAGTAACTAGCTACTTCATCCTGACAAGCAAGCACCAACAAAGAAATAAGTCCCAAGATGAGTGAAGTAACTTTCATGTGTAGATCACTATTGAATACTTTGTAAAATAAATTTCTAAACTTTTTGACGGGTTCTTCTTGCCCAGCTCCTCGTTACGTACTCGCCTTCGTAGCTATGGCTACGTGGCTCCGCCGCGCCTTGATCTGAACAAAAATTTCCTCGGTCAAAATATTTATTTATTTAGTTTACAAAGTATTGAAGATGCTTGGCGATATTCCGTTCCAGAATTATGGTATTTCTACTAGTATTTAAAACGTTAAGGACGACCTTCTTCGAGGTGCAGATTCCATTACCGTCTACCCCAAAGTACTCGGGGGCATAGACGGTCCTCTAGGTGGTGGCAGATAAATAGCAAGATCATGCAGTTTACTCGCTTTACGACTGAAGAATGAGCCTTTGGCTAAATGATATCGTCAAAATCCTTCCGTTTTCTTACCAAAAACAATTACTAGGTTTCTTTATATCCTTAGCGATCGCTCTGTTTCCTACCGCCACTCAACGGAGCGCCACACCGCCGCCGCTTTTCGAAAGAAGCTAGCTTGTTCTTCTCCGAAAGCCTGTATTTCGAGATGGACCAAAACACCAT
Source organism: Bacteroidota bacterium (assembly GCA_038748815.1). Lineage (GTDB taxonomy): Bacteria > Bacteroidota > Bacteroidia > Chitinophagales > Saprospiraceae > JBCDIO01. Next base: position 669 of record JBCDIO010000793.1, on the reverse strand, counting down.
TGCGTAGGGTGAAACACTCCATGACCTGACTCGTTGGATGATCGGGGTGGCGAAGGGTATAACCAAGTAGAATGCTTGATTTCTCACGCTTATGATCGAGTTCTTGAACCTCCCACTCAAATTCCGCGAAGGCGAGCTCTCCGGTTTGAAACGCAACCATTCTTTCTTCTACCAAGGAATCTAGCATGGTATTATCTAAAGAGAACGGCTGCCTGCATTGGTCGTCCTCCAGGTAGGAGATAGAAAAGTGATGGAAAGGAACGGGGAAGTTTTTGATTGGAAAATGCTTGTACAGAACGAGGTCCATCCGTTCGTCCGCAATGCGATGTACGTATTCTTTACAGCCAGTCGGATCCTCGGGCAGTGCTTCAATCCAGGTTGTGGATCGGGTAAAGCTAGGGGGAAGACGGACCTCCATTTTACCCAACGAACGATGTAAGGAAAGAGTGTGTAATTCGAAGCTACGATCTTGGCAGCACAGCAGTAGAAGCATAGGGGCAACGGCCCAAATGATGGAGATTTTCATTGGTTTTTTAGTTTTCTGAGGTTGTTTAGTTCTTTAATGCAAGGAAGGAAAAAAGTAACCTTTAGCAGGCTGAATATTTCTTCAGAAAACGGTTTGTCGATGTAAAATCTGCAAAAAATCGGGCTATGGACCTCTTTTTATCG
>JBCDIO010000792.1:0-1904 GCA_038748815.1 Bacteroidota bacterium | reverse complement strand
TTCTTCATGTATGGCGAAGATATTGATCTATCCTACCGGATTGCCAAAGCTGGTTACAAAAACTACTACTTATCCGATACTACGATTCTGCATTATAAGGGAGAAAGCACGAAAAAGGGGAGTCTCAATTATGTCTATACCTTCTATAATGCAATGATCATCTTTGCTCGCAAACACTTTCAGGGAGAGCAGGCTCGAACCTTCATTTTTTTGATCCAGATGGCCATTTATTTTCGGGCTACCCTCACCTTACTAACGAATACCTTTAAACGGATTGCCTGGCCCTTGTTAGATGCAGCGGTTATCCTGGTAGGCTTATTTTTGCTTAAGGACTTCTGGGCTAACTATTACTACGATGACCCCAATTACTATCAGGATACATTTGTAAATGTCAACTTCCCTTTATATACGATTATTTGGTTGGCCGCTATTTATTTTAATGGGGGCTACGATGCGCCTTATAACTTGCGCAGACTCAATCGAGGTTTATTACTTGGCACCCTTTTACTAGCTGCCGTTTACGGCTTCTTACCCCTAGAATATCGCCCCTCACGGGCTATTATTTTAATGGGAGCGACATGGGCTTTGGGAATGACTTCACTACTGAGAACGATGGTCCATTTCGCTCGATCGGGTAATTTTCAGGTGGGCCGACAACGAACAAAGAACTTAATCATCGTGGGCGAAATAGGGGAAAGTGAGCGGGTTCAACAATTGCTTACGAAAGCCGAGGTGCGCTCTAATTTTATTGGAACGGTTTCTCCTCAAGTAGGGATGGATCCAAAGGTATACTTGTCTAGTTTGGATCGGCTCGAAGAAGTCGTCTACATCTATCGGGTTGATGAGATCATCTTCTGTAGCCAGGATGTGCAGGCCCAGGAAATACTCCGTTGGATGAGTCACCTGGGACCAGAGCGTGAATATAAAATTGTACCCAAAGAGAGTTGGTCTATCATTGGGAGTTCTTCGAAAAATGACTCTGGGGAGTTGTATACCGTAGATATTAAGTTTCAAATTGCTACCCCATTAGCCCGTCGGAACAAACGATCCTTAGACGTTCTCGTTTGTTTACTGCAGCTTCACCTTTTACCCTTGATCCTACTACTGATACCCACTCGTTCTGGATTTATTCGAAATTGGTGGCAAGTATTCATTGGTCAGAAAACCTGGGTTTCTTACGCCGCCGCCAGCGGTCGGCAAAAACATCCACTTCCGGCTATTCGATCCGGTATCTTAAGCCCAAGGAATGCTCTAAATCTGCCGATCATTGATGCGATCACCCGACATCGACTGAATTTTATTTATGCTAAAGACTATCGGGTAGGCAAAGACCTAGAGATTATTTTAAGGGGCTGGAAAGAATGGGGGAGCCGCCCGGATCCTAATGTGCCCAAAAAGGAAAATCAGTATGCTGAAAGAGAGAATAAAGCAGTTAGCAAAAACGAACTTTGAAGAAGTCCGCAATCACCGTCGGCATCTACACGAACATCCAGAATTATCCTATCAGGAGAAAGAAACCTCGGCGTACGTCGCTAAGGAACTGGATCGCTTGGGGATTCCCTACCAGGCTAATGTAGGTGGGTATGGAGTTATTGGTAGGATTGATGGAAAACGTCCAGGAGGCCGAGTGATTGCCTTACGTGCCGATATGGATGCCTTGCCAATCGAAGAAGCCAATGAAGTTCCTTACCGGTCAAAAAATCCTGGCGTTATGCACGCTTGCGGACACGATGTTCACACCGCTTCCTTATTAGGGGCGGCTTCCATTCTGCAAGAAATGAGAGAGGAGTTTGCTGGCACCATCAAGTTGATTTTTCAACCCGCGGAGGAAAAATTACCCGGTGGTGCATCCATTCTGATCAAAGCAGGGGTACTGGAAAATCCCACTCCAGAGCTCATTATTG
>JBCDIO010000791.1:0-1920 GCA_038748815.1 Bacteroidota bacterium | reverse complement strand
GGCCCCTTGCAGAAAGCGTTTGGTCGGCTCTTTTTGGTTCAATCCAGTGAGTCTTTTTCAAAACCGCTTCAATACTATTGCTCAGACAAATTTTGAGGATTATCAAAGGTATCGCACCGAAATACAAGAACTTATCGATCGGCAAATTCGAGTTTTGATTTTGGATATGTGGAACGAAGTAAAGGTTGATGAAGCTAAATACTTGGAGTATGCCGGCTTAACTTTGGTTGTTGGCGAATAAAAATCTATTTGTTTGTGCCATTTTGCCTTGGACGATCTGAGAAAAATGGATTGATTACCTTTACCTCTATGGAAAACCAACACAAAGTAATTATTGCCGGAGCCAGTGGTATGGTCGGACATTTAGTCCTACAATATTGCTTAGAGGACGAACGAATCGGAGAGGTAATCAGTTTTGCGCGTCGACCTGGTGGGGTACAACACTCTAAGCTTACCGAGGTAATCATCAAGGATTTCCTCCAATGGGATGCGCAAGCAGCCTACTTCCAAGGAGCAACAGCCCTATTCTGCTGTATTGGTGTTTATACCGGAGCTCTACCCAAAGAAGCGTTTATCGAAGCAAGTGTAGATATTCCATTGGCACTGGCTAAAGCCTTGGAGCGGTCCGCGCCCGGAGCGAAATATTGTTTACTCAGTGGCCAGGGAGCCGATCGGACGGAGAAGAACCGCATTCTCTTTGCTTGGACCAAAGGGAAGGTTGAAAATCGAATTTCGGAACTCAATCTCCAATTCCATAGCTTCCGACCTGCCTACATCTATCCCGTAGAAACCCGGCAAGAACCCAATTTCTCCTACCGCCTTTCGAGATCTTTATACCCACTTATTCGCCGCTTGGGAAAGGCTTATAGCATCCCGTCTACGGATTTAGCCAAGACTATCGTTCGGGTTGGCCTGGATGTATCCATTGAACAGGAAGTGTTTGAGAATACGGATCTAGACCATTCCGAGTAAAGAAGTGATCGTACAATGGGGATTTAATCCCTCGCCCAGGAACTGGTGAAGGTGACCATTCTATTTTCCAAGGTTGGGCCTACCGGTGGATTGGCAGTAATATCTCCGCAGTCGGTAACTACCTCACTTAGTATGGTAGTTTCCACTTCTAACCCATCGCGAGTCAGATTTAAGATCCGATAGTCAAACACAATGGAAGAACCATCCGACAAGGTAAATCCATCACCATCTTCGTTCACCGAATAGTCGTACAACTCCGTATTGGTATCTAGATCAATCGTAATTGCTTCTCGTAAGGCGCCCGTTTCTTGGTCGCCCACCGTATAGGCTGTGAACGTCCAGATAATAAATTCCTCACTCATTGCCTCGCATACTAGACTATTCTCAGAGGCACTTAGGTTCACTAAGTTCCAGGTTCCTTCCAGCTTATTTACGGCTGCTTTTTCTTTATTGCATGCAGTCAGAATGAAGAAAGTAAAGAGGAGGATGGGAATGCGTTTAAAGCTGTTTTTCATAGTTCTTTTCTTAGTGCTATTAGTATTCAACCTACACCGATGGCTAGATCAATTACGGGGCGTAAGCTAGGCGTATTCTTTGAGTTTATAGACTGTACCATTTGGTTTAATATTTTATGAACCAGCCTTCCTTGTAGATGTCCAAAGAAATGATCTCCTTACTGCTGATTCCTGCCAAATCTCCCCTTTCGATCCTGATAAATATTTCACAAACTCTAAAAAGCGTTGCTTATCTTTCCTCGGTAAACGCTAAAGTCTAAACCACCATGTCAAGAGAAAAATGGCTTGCCTGCTTTAATATTTTTGGCTTCATCGTCACGATCATTTTGAACGCCTTAGCCAACGCGCTTCCCATTAATGGGCGGACCACTGGAGAACTTTCAGACTTGTATCCAAACCTCTTTGTGCCAGCTGGTTATGTGTTTAGCATTTG
>JBCDIO010000790.1:0-1923 GCA_038748815.1 Bacteroidota bacterium | reverse complement strand
GTCAGAATGGGATTCGATTGGTTCGTTTTACCCGATCGTTATTACGACGATTGGGGTACTCAGGTAAAACATACTACGATCGAAGCAGTAGCCTTGGTGCCCCAGGATAAACCGTTGTATATTTACGGCCGAACAGCATTTCAGCCCACCAATGCGTTTTATGCTACCAGGACACAACAAGCAATTATCCCCAGAAAGCGAACGGGCTTTCAACCGGGTGATTTTCTGATTATTGACACTGCAAAATACCCGGAGATTCCCATCGACTGGAAAGCAGATTTCGTCGTTCGATTTAAGCGTAAAACCATTCAGGTAGGAGAATACAGAGGAGAATAACCAGTTTCCAATGCTACAGACAAAAACATTATCCGTGGTCGTCACGGTGTATAACGAAGAAGAGAATATCCGCCCATTGATTGAGCGGATTACGGAGGCCTTGCAGGGGTACGACTACGAGATTGTTTACGTAGATGATGGCTCAACAGACGGTACCCTAGCGGAGCTGAAAGCCATTGACCATCCTACCTTAAAGATTGTCACTTTCCGAAAAAACTATGGACAGAGTCTTGCTTTGATGGCCGGCATGGATCATTCTATTGGCGATTATATTATTACGATGGATGGTGATCTACAAAACGATCCATCAGACATACCGGCCATGGTGAAATTGGCCGAAGAAGGAGAATGGGATCTGGTAGCCGGTATTCGAGCCAAGCGGAAGGATGGATTCATCTTACGAAAACTACCTAGCCTTATTGCTAACTGGATCATTCGTCGTTCTTCTGGCGTGCATATGAAAGACTATGGATGTGCCTTGAAAGTATTTAAAGCGGATGTTGCCAAGGAGTTAGGCATCTACGGTGAGCTACACCGTTTTATTCCCGTATTGGCCCATTTAGAAGGTGCAAGGATCACTCAAATGGATGTGAAGCATCATTCTCGGCAATTTGGAAAATCGAAGTATGGCCTTAATCGAACGATCAAAGTAATTAGTGATCTAGTCTTGATGATATTCTTTAAGAAGTACCTGCAAAAACCGATGCACCTTTTTGGAAATATCGGGGTGATCTTATTCGCGGTAGGCGTTTTAATCAATATGTACTTCTTGGTCCTTAAAATTATGGGACAAGACATCTGGCAGCGGCCTTTATTGATTTTGGGTGTCTTACTAGTGATCGGGGGTATCCAGTTTCTAACGATTGGTATTGTCACAGAGATTCAAATGCGCACCTACTTTGAATCTCAGCGTAAGCGGCCCTATAAAGTTCGCCGTATCATTGACCGTAAATTAGAACCGGTCGGAACCCCTGATATGTAATCCTCCCATTTGGGCCTTTTTCTTACGTCTACGCCCCGAGTGCTTGGGGTGAGGTCGAGTAGACGTATAAGAAAAGCCTATTGAGAGCAGAAAAGGGCACAAAAAAAGCGGCCGAGGCCGCTTTTTTTGTTCGATTATATCAACGTATACCTAAGATGCTAGCTTAGTTCTCTTGAGTCCAGCTGGTTCCTTCTTTTCCATCTTTCAAAACGACTTTCAGTTCTCCAAGCTGATTCCGAATAAAATCAGCCGTCGTCCAATCCTTATTGGTTCGAGCTTCTTTCCGCAAAGAGATAATGATATCCATCAAGCCGTCTAATAGAGCCCCTGAACCATTGCTTCCTCCTTTGGTCTCATCGATCAGCCCAAAAATGTCGAAAATAAAAGATCGGAAAACCTCTTTCAGACGAGCAATTGTTTCTGGCGTAAGCTCAGCAAAAGAAAGATGACCATCCCGAAGACCATTGATCTTAGGAACTAACTCGAACAGACGAGCTAATGCCTTGGGGGCATTGAAATCATCATTCATGTCCGCATAAGTAGCGTCGCAAAGATCGAGAATTGATTTGTTCAGTTCACCGGCACTTCCTTTACCTGGATGCTGC
>JBCDIO010000789.1:0-1965 GCA_038748815.1 Bacteroidota bacterium | reverse complement strand
TTTTACCAAAGGCACTAAGACTTTGATCTCGGGAGACTCCCCGCTTTTCGAAAGGCAAAGCACTAGATCAACCGGTCTTACCATCCCTAGGTCACCATGAATCGCATCCGCAGCATGCATAAACAAAGAAGGAGTACCGGTTGAATTAAGCGTCGCAACGATCTTTTGAGCAATGATGGCACTTTTACCAATGCCGGTTACTACGAGCCGACCCTGACTTTGTGCAATCGCGCGAACGCATTCTACAAAACCTTGGCCGATATGCTGTTTTAAGCCTATAATAGACTGACTTTCAATGTCTAAGGTTCTTAAAGCAGTTTCTTTGATTAAATCTTCGGATATCACAGTAAAATCTTTATTTTTGATGGCTTTTAGATCCAACGTATTGTATTTATTTTAATATGATGGATTAAAAGTGGGGATGTTTGTCTATTTGAGCAAGATCCCAGGAACCGCTAAAAAGAACAAATTCCGCAACAATTTGGAATGTGCTCCGTTAAATTCGCTAAATTAAGGCAATCTACGGGCTGTAACTTTCCAGATCCATCGGCGTTTATAAACAGTCTGTCATTAATTTCCCCAAACACGAAGGTTGTTAAAGTAGTCTACATCAAAATGGGTACTTCTTTTTGATTTAGCTTTGACTTTCAGTCAATAATGTCAGGTGTTTGCTTTGGCATCCCTAATAAACCAACTAGATTGTATGAACGGATAAGAAAGATCCAAAAAATACAGCCCCAAGCTATCGCTCCCCAAAGCCAAGTGCGTTTTTGAAAATTATTTCCCATGGACTTACGGCCGTCCAATAAAATAGGTCGAAAATCAATTAGTTTACTAATGGTAGCTAAAACAGAAACACTACACGAAGCATTGAGCACTCACTTTGGGTTCGACGCATTCAAAGGAAATCAGGAAAAAATCATTCAGAACATTCTGCGTGGCAATGATACTTTCGTGATAATGCCTACTGGCGGTGGCAAATCTTTGTGTTATCAACTTCCGGCGATGATGTTGGAAGGAACAGCTATGATCATCTCCCCTTTGATCGCCTTGATGAAGAATCAGGTAGATAGCATTCGCGGTTATAGCCAGAATGACGATATCGCCCATTTCCTGAACTCCTCGTTGACGAAAGCGCAGATGAAGTCCGTAAAGCAGGCTATCCGCGAAGGGAAAACCAAAATGCTTTACATTGCTCCAGAAACGCTGACCAAAGAAGAGAATATTGAATTCTTTAAGAACGTAAACATATCTTTCGTAGCGGTAGACGAAGCCCATTGTATCTCCGAATGGGGCCACGACTTTCGTCCAGAATACCGCAATATCCGCACGATGATTAACGCGATTGGGGATAACATTCCCATCATCGCACTCACTGCCACCGCTACTCCTAAGGTTCAAGCTGATATCGCCAAGAACCTCAACATGAAAGGGCAAGACCGCTACGTTTCCTCTTTTAATCGGACTAATCTCTTCTACGAACTCCGACCCAAGCGCAAAAAAGAGCAGGTGCTGAAAAGTATGCTGCAAACCATCAAAAAAGTAGACGGGCAGTCGGGAATTATTTACGTGCAATCCCGAAAATCAACCGAAGAAATTGCCTCCTTCTTAAAAGTGAATGGCATTAAAGCAGCCCCCTATCACGCTGGGCTCGATGCCAAAACACGTTCGGCTACCCAGGATGGTTTCTTGATGGAAGACATCGATGTGATCGTAGCAACGATCGCCTTCGGGATGGGTATTGATAAGCCGGATGTACGATTCGTGATTCACTACGATATTCCTAAGAGTATCGAAAATTACTACCAGGAAACGGGGCGCGCCGGACGGGATGGCTTGGAAGGAACCTGCATCGCGTACTATTCTTACAAGGATATTCTCAAACTGGAGAAATTCCTGCGCGATAAGCCGGTTGCCGAGCGGGAAATGAGTGGTCAGCTCATGCAAGAAGTAATGGCCTACGCT
>JBCDIO010000788.1:0-1968 GCA_038748815.1 Bacteroidota bacterium | reverse complement strand
TTCAAACAACCAACCCCGGCAATGATTAAGCCAAGTCCGGTGTAGAAAGCCCATTCGGCTTCAATGGCCAGAATGAGGTGTCCCGCACAGAGAAGTAAGCCTCCTAGCATCACCGTGCGTTTCTGACCGAGCAAACGATCTGCCAGAATACCCCCAGGGATGGAAGCTAGATATACTAGCATGGTATAAGTTCCGTACAATTTGATCGCCTCGGCATTGGTCCATCCAAAGCCGGGATTATCGCCTGCCGTTTCTGATACTAAGAAGAGTACGAAGATGGCTCGCATGCCATAGTAGGAAAAACGCTCCCATAACTCCGTGAAGAATAGAATATATAAACCAATGGGGTGTCCCCATAGCTCTTTCTGACTGTCCGCGTTCGCCATGTTTTTTGCGCTTATAGTTTCTAATCGTAGCCAATTAACCGGGCCTAAATTAGTTTTTTTAACCAGAATGCCCGAAAAATCAGTCTTATAATTTCGTTATCGCACAAGGAGGAGCAATTAAAAACGGTTAAATCGCAAAAAAGCCAACTACTGTGGAAAAGAGGGAAGGGAAAATCTAGGCATAATGCTAGAGTAAGCAGGATTATTTCACGGGAGAAAGCGGCAAAAAACAAGCAAGATTATACATAGGATAGATGCCAGATCCCACCGGCCAAATTGAAAAATTGCGTTTTTGGAAAGCGGACTTGTAAACGCTGAATAGCAATTTGAGATCGGATACCTTTGCGACAATAGACTACCACAGGCAGCGTCGCATTGATCTTACTGTCCGCCCCCATAATTTCTCCTAAAGGAATCCAATCGCCACCGATGTGGAAGGAAGCGCGTTCGTCGGCTTCACGGACATCGATCAATTGAAAACGGCGGCCCATTTTCTGCCAAGTTTCTAGTTCTTGATACGTTATTTGCTGCATCACCTAATATTCTGTCCATAAGGAATCCCGGTTCGAAGAAAGGTCGGGATCATCACCACTCTCTAAAGGAATGTTTTCGGGGCTATTTTGTTCTATTTCGAGATTCCATCCAGCATTTTCCACCATAAAACGGATGAGGTCGAATAGATCACTTCCCTGATCTTTGGCCGATTGGATCAAATCGCTCTCGCTGGCAGCTTTCCGGATCATTTCTTCCGCCCCCTTTCCAATCTCTACATATTCCTCATCACTCAAGCGTCGGAAAATACTCTCCTCTTTATCAAACTGGTCGATCGTATGATCAACGGATAAGACCTCCGGTTCCGGCAGCTGACTTATTCGAATCACCTGTTCCTCGGGAAAGGCATCCACCTTGATATTTGCCAGATCATAGCCAACTAAAACCTTGGCAGTCACCCGCATTTTTGCCTCCGTACGAGTTGCCCATTCGTACATATCCTTGAAATAGCCAAAATAGAATGGCACCGTTTCGAAGTCTACATAGTCATAGAACTCCACAAAATGGCCTTCCACGGTAACTAGCTTACAGACCTTATTGATCTTTTCGATCAGAATAGTGGATTCCTCAATCGGTTTAGGATCTTCCGACAGAAAGCTTTTGGTAAACCAAATACCAGCGAAAAAGACACCGATCAAGAGTGCACCAACAAGGAGGATGTTACGAATCATGGTTTTATTTTTCTTCCTAAATGTAAAAAGCAGCAACCAAAATAGTTGCTGCTTTCTACCTTTTCCGTATTTCGTACAGCGAAATTACTTCAGCTTCCCTGCCAACTCATGACGCAGTCCCTTGTAATCCTTCAACACCACCATGACAGAGCCAACAGATACCGGAGATTCAATGAGAACTGGCAGCCGATTCGCATCTTGACTTACCCACACTTTCATTCGATCACCTTCATTAAAAACGGAACCTGCGATGGTCTCCGGGCTAAATAAATAGGTATTATACCGATCGCCACCTTTGACCTTTTTATTCGACTCGGTGCCCATATAAGTTACCTTTAGGGGCCATTCTTCTTTATCCA
>JBCDIO010000787.1:0-2001 GCA_038748815.1 Bacteroidota bacterium | reverse complement strand
CCTCCTTCCAGCCAGCTCTGTATCCTCAGCCATTGGATCATTATTTATGGCAGCAGGCACAAGAGAAAAATATTCCTGTCATCGGCTTGGAAAATATACATGGACAAGCTCAACTCCTCCGGTCTATTTCGATGGAAGAACAAGTCCGGGAATTGATCAATTTTGGACGAAATGTGCGGGGAGCACGCCGCCGCCTATTCAAGCTAAGCGCACTGTACGCAAAAGGCGACGCTTCTCAACTGTATCAGTCAATTCGGCGATCCAATGGAAGCCAACGGCAACAGGTTTTATTACAGCGAAATCACTCACTAACCGACGCTTTAATCGCCCACATCTACAAGGGTTCGGTCTTTTGTGCAGTGGGAGCCGGTCACCTAAGCGGTAAATACGGAATGCCCGCCTTGCTTGCACAGGCCGGATTCAAGGTTTCTCTTCTTTCCCCCAAATCCAATCCGTAATTAGATCTCTCCACAAAGGAGAAGAAAATGTACCTTTGCGGCACAACTATTAGACTATGAGTAAAGAAATCGTAAAGACCTCTAAGATCGATATTGAAATTGGCTTAGACAAAGAGAAAATGCCCATTCACCTTGCTTGGAAAGCAACCGAAGAAGGCATGGACCGAGAAGCCGAAGAGTGCAAAGCTTTCTTACTTTCTATCTTCGATCGCAATACCAAAGAAACGCTGCGTATTGATCTTTGGACGAAGGATATGCAGGTCATGGAAATGGATCGATTCTTCTACCAGACCCTTCGAAGTTTAGCCGATACCTATTTCCGGGCAACTCAAAACCAACAGATGGCTACGGAGATGCAAAAATTCGTACAGTACTTTGGTGAACAAACAGAAATCCTGCCTAAGCAATAAGTTTATTGCAAAGAGTTACTTGGAAGATCGTTGCGCAACCAAATATCCCGCTGTGGAAATGGAATCTCGATGTTATGTTCGGTAAACTTCTCCATAACCGCATAACGGATATCACTTTTGACGAGCTCTGACCGGAAAAACTCGTAGCTCCAAAAGTGTAGATTAAAGTTGAGGGAAGAATCACCAAATTCGTGAAATTCTACAATGGGTTTCGGAGTATCCAGCACTTTCGGATGCTCGTTGGCAATTTCCAGCACTAATTGTTCCACCAAGCGAGGATTTGAAGCATAGGCAACCCCAATCGGCACTTGGAAACGCGTGGGTGTTTCATTGTGCGACCAGTTCGTTACATTATCTACCACGAGCTTAGAGTTGGGAATGATAATGGAGAATTCATCCCGGGTCTCCACCATGGAAGTTCGCAAGCCAATTTTCTGCACTTTTCCCACCAATCCGTCTACGACTACAATATCTCCCACCTCTACCGTACCCTCGCCCAGAATAATGAGTCCTGATATGAGGTCATTAAAAGTCTGCTGTAATCCAAGCCCCACCCCAACCAGCAACGCCGCAGAACCGGCCCAAAGCACGGAAAGTTTAACCCCTACTGTTTCCAAGGCTAGTAAAATGGCCAGCGTGTACAAAACATACATCACCAATCGGGTAATCGTGAAACGACGGCCAATGTCAATCTTCTTTCGGTTGAAATAGCGATTCAATATGATCTGAGTGACGAAAAACACCAACAGGCGGGCCAGTATTAAGATCAAAATCGCTCCTGCCACTTGTAGAATGAACGTGGGGACACTAATTTCCCCAATTTGGGTATGGTTACTAAACAGACTGGAAAAATCCATAGCTTGGCCGTTTTAGAAAACCCCCTCACCACTTATTTGTTCCGTTTTAGAAATAGGGGGAATTTGATCATTACCTGGAGTAGACTACCTAACAAAAGTCTTTCAATACGAAAGCGGTGCCCGGATCGTGAATTGGTCTGCTTTGCTTACCTTTTACCTGCTCTTCGGCCCGGAATGCTTTACTTCCTTGAAAAAAGGTGCCGATTTTTGCATCGAATATAATATTTTCACAGACAGATATAGTTTTACATACAGCAACTTTAGGAAACGGTCTAT
>JBCDIO010000786.1:0-2033 GCA_038748815.1 Bacteroidota bacterium | reverse complement strand
GAATCCATCTACGAGATTTCTATGCTCTCGTAGATGGATCCTGAATCCTGCATTTTTAAAAAAACGGCTCGGATACTACTCTTACAAATTCAGAAGACCCAAACTTTTTTGTTTTAGCTATATACCTCAAACAAAAAAGCTGCTTCCGGAAAGGAAGCAGCTTGCGTCAGAAATTTATATATGTAGAACCCGTAATGGGTAGATTATTTGATTAAAATTCCGCACGGTAGTACCCCTGAAAAGGGTCCTGATGTATCCGGGTTTGTATAAATTCTGTATTGTGTCGCACCATCTCCCGTAAACGCTTCACTCGCTCTTTGGTAGTTGGGTGCGTCCGCAACCAACTCGGAATTTGGCGCATCCGATCACGTACTGGGCGAAAATATTGGCCCATGCCTCCTTTATTCAACCACTCAATGCGCTCCAAAGCACTCGCTAAACCCATCGGGTCATTAGTCAAACGTACGGCTTGTAAGTCCGCATCCAATTCCCGGGTTCGGGAAATGGCCAACTGCAACATAGTCGCCATGTATGGAGCTAGTATCAATAATAGGATGGCAGTCCAGGAAAATGGATCTTCTCCCATAAAGAATAAAGGCAAATTAATGATCAACAGGATCTGCCCCATAAAGGCAAATAACCGAGTCATCCGATTCAATATCATTGCTAAGCGCCCCCAGTCCAAATCTTTATTCTGAATATGGCTGATCTCATGCGCCAAAACGCCATTTAATTCTCGCTGATTTAAAGACTGCACCAAACCACTGGTTACAGCCACGGCAGTATCATTCTGCGTACCGGTAGCAAAGGCATTCATTGCTCGACTGGGTAGATAATAGATACTAGGTACCTGGTCCAAACCAGCCCGCTGACTAATTAATCGAACTTGTTCAAACACTTGAGGTGCTTCGTAGTAACTTAAGCGGCGAGCACGGTACATCCGCATAATCCAATGGGTTGGAACCCGCTGGCCGAAGCCCATCATTAAGGCACCCAAACCAACGGCCCATAACAAACCGGTCACTCCCAAAAAAGCATATCCTAAACCTCCCATTAGGAGAGCCATACCAGATAAATAAAGGACCGTTTGTAAATAATAAGTCCACCGTTTTCGCTCAAATGCTTGTTCTGTCATTTCTTTTTCATTGTAGCGTGCCAATTGCACGTACTACTCTTACTAACAAGTAACAAGCCAATTTAGACCAAGCGACAAAAAGGCATAAATCCTTGAAAATCAATGACAAAAAGACACTTTAAACAAGACTAGCTGCCAAACTGACGGATTATTTTACGATCTAATACCTCGCCGTGCTTCCGCTTACTTTCAAAAGACCATCCGGCAATATGTGGAGAGAGTACGACCTGATCGGATTCAATTAAATATTGAAAAGGAGCTGGCCATTCTTGAATTCCTAAGGCATCAAAAGAGCCTTCTTCGTATTCTAGTACATCCAAGCCTGCTCCAAGTACCTTCCCTTGTTGGATACTAGCAATAAGGTCTGCCGTATTTAAAACGAGGCCACGGGCCGTATTGATCAGGTAAATAGGTTTCGTAAAGGCCTGGAGAAAGGCCGCATTCACGAAGTGATGGTTATCCGCCTCATAAGGAATGTGAAGGGAAACAATATCAGCTCGCGCCTGAAGGGTCTTTAAGTCTACCGCCTTGGCGTAGCGATCACCGTAGTTCTCTCTATACTTGTCATAAGCCAAAACGGCGGCACAGCCAAATCCGGATAATCGTCTAGCCATCGACTGGCCCATATTACCATAACCGATCAGCCCAACGGTTTTTCCCATAATCTCGGTACCGCGATTAGACTCTCGATTCCATCCTCCCGCGCGGACTTCGCGATCCGCAACGGATAAACGATTCATCAACATGAGCAAGAGCCCTATGGCGTGTTCACCAACCGTATCTCGACTCCCTTCCGGAGAAATAATAACTTCGATTCCTTTCCCCTCGGCGTAAGCTACATCAATGTGCTCGAGCCCAACTCCTTCTCTCGCGATAAACCTCAATTGACTTGCCTTAT
>JBCDIO010000785.1:0-2036 GCA_038748815.1 Bacteroidota bacterium | reverse complement strand
GGATCTCCCGACGATGCGCGAAGTCACATTTATGCTCGGTTTAGTGATGATCCCATACTTGATTAGCTGGTGGTATTTCTACCAGTCTTACATAGATTTGAGTCAACGATTTAAAATACCACGCTCCTTTTGGGATATCTAATTCTTCTTTGGTTAGTTAGTCATTTGCATACGAGTTAGGAGATTGGATAATCCCTAGGAGCCATTTAGATTTTTGTGGAAATGATGGTTATAGTACAGCCGCTTCCAGTTTGCTGGAAGCGGCTGTTTTATGTACGAAAACAAAAATTAGATGAGCCAATTTTTAATTTTTAGGTTAATCTAAAAATTATTAGATTTACAGATCGTTTCAAATCTCTCAAGTGTTCCGTATGGAAAATATTTCACAAACCGAGGAGAACTACCTTAAAGCGATCTACAAGATCAGCACTCCAGAGCGCAAGCCTGCTAGTACGAATGCCATCTCCAGAGCGATGGATACCAGTGCCGCATCCGTGACGGATATGGTCAAAAGACTATCTGATAAAGAGCTAATCAATTACGAAAAATATAAAGGGGTAACGCTGACCCCTAAAGGCTACCAAATTGCGACTACCCTTATTCGGAACCACCGGATCTGGGAGGTTTTTCTATTTGAGAAGCTTAATTTCTCTTGGGACGAGGTACACGAAGTCGCTGAGCAATTGGAACACATCAAATCGGATACCCTAGTAGACCGACTCGATGAATTTCTTGGGCAGCCCAAATTTGACCCCCACGGAGATCCCATTCCCGACTCTGAAGGCAACTTTACTTACCGGAAACAAATTATCCTCTCCGAATTACAATCGGGAGAAGTCGGAGTTATTGTGGGAGTGCAAGAGCATTCGACGGCCTTTCTCCAGTACTTGGATCGAATGAACTTAGTTTTAGGAACCCAAGTAACCCTACTAGAAAAATTCGAATTCGATGAGTCCATTTCTGTCCGGGTCAACGATGGCTCGGCATTCTCCCTGTCGAGTAAAGTGGCCAAGAATCTTTTTGTACAACGAAGTAATTAATCGCTATGCGTAAGTATATACCCCTTTTACTTTTACTACTTACAACCACTGCTTGGGGGCAGAAAAAATTAGTACTAGGAACTGCCTCGATCTTTTCTGATATGGCTAAAGTGATTGGAGGTGATCTGATTGAGGTACGATCAATTGTGCCTATCGGAGGCGATCCACATACCTACCAGCCAACGCCAAGTGATGTGCAGTTAGTCAATGGGGCGGACCTCATTCTGCAGAATGGCTTAACCTTTGAAGGGTGGCTCAATGAGTTGATTGCCAATTCCGGAACGGAGGCAACTCGGTCCTTGATTACGGAAGGGGTGAAACCCATTGCCTCAGCAGTCTACGAAAATTCAGCGGACCCCCACGCTTGGATGGATCCCAAAAATGGCCTGATCTATATCGAGAATATCAAGGATGCCCTAACCGCCTTAATACCCGAAGAGGCCGCCGTTTTTGAGTTTAATTATAAGCTCTACGCACAACAGATTCGGGATTTAGATGTCCAAATCGATTCGATGATCCAAAGCATTGAACCAGCCAAACGAGTATTAATCACTTCGCACGATGCCTTCCAATATTTTGGTCGACGCTACGGTTTGGAACTTCAATCTATTTTGGGAATCTCGACCGAATCCGAAGCAAAAACCAGCGATGTGATTCGCTTAGGAAAGGTGATTAAAGAACGCCAGGTTCCTGCGGTATTCATTGAAACCACTGTTAACCCTAAGCTGCTGAAGCAAATCGCGGCGGATAATAATGTACGCATCGGTGGATCCCTGTTTTCCGATTCTATCGGTGACGAAAATTCGGAGGCTCCTACCTATTTGGATATGTTGGAATACAATGCTCGAACGATTACCGCGGGTTTAACAAGCCCGCCGACGACTCCAAGTTCGGAGCCAGAAGAAACAACTTCCTTAGCTACATGGATTCTCTTGGGAATCTTGGTGATCCTTTTATTTGGGGCTCTCATTGTAATGATTCGTAGGTTAAACGCTT
>JBCDIO010000784.1:0-2064 GCA_038748815.1 Bacteroidota bacterium | reverse complement strand
CTGACTGTCCTCGATCCCCAGGATCAGGCGAGTCTATCTACCGGCGAACTCATTCTTGCTTAATGCACCAATCCCTCCAAAAACCGCTCAATCGCCCCAAAGTAAAGCTCCGGCTGATCCAACCAGCCGTAGTGCCCACATTCGTTTAGCATAACCAATTCACTATTTGGAAACGCATCAGCAATAACATGCGGGGTATGGTCCCCCAGAATATCTTGTCGACCTCCAATAATTAAAACCGGTTGCGTCCGTTTTTGCATCGCCGATCGTAGGTCCCAGTTTCGTGCCCGTAAATCGTTCCAAACTAAGCGGTTAATTTTAGGCCGAAAAGGATTTCCTTCGGTTAAACCCTTAATCACTTGCTCTACGTTTTTTTGGTTGTATACATAAGCCGAAGCCATTGCTTCTGCCCGACGTACTGCGGCCTCTTCCAGCGAAGGGTGCCGGGTGTAATAGTCAAGTTGCTCGATTTGTTCTGAATTGAGTTTAGACCGAATATTGGCACCAATAGCCTCGGCAAATTCGAGTGTAATACCTCCAGAATGAGATAAGATCATCGCTTTTACGCGATCTGGGTGGTTATTTAGGTAAGCCATCGCGTACATCCCACCCCAGGAATGCCCCATAACCGTCCATTCGTCAATCTTCAAATGCTTCCGCAAATGCTCGATATCCTCTACCATCTTGTGTACCGTGATCATAGAATCGTGTTCGATTCGTAGCTGTGAAAAGCCGGTACCTCGCTGGTCAAAGAGAATAACCTGGCGGCCAACGGCCAATTTCTGGGCGAGCGCATCGAAGTGATGGCAAGGAAACCCCGGACCGCCATTTAAAACGAGGAGAGGTGCTCCTTCTCCGTAAACGCGGTAGTAAAGATCAACTTCAGGACTGGCTAGAACACCTTCTGAAAAGACTTGCGCTTGCGTGTAGCTTCCCCAGAGAATACCCAAAATATAAAGTAGATATTTCATGGTCTTTTAGGACCATATTCGGGCTTAAGCACCGAACTTAGGGGGCGATTCTTGTCAATTTTGCGCCCGGAAGGCCGATGGTGATTGAGCAAAGTTGCGGCGGAAGGCTTTAGTAAAAGACCGTCGGTCCGAAAAACCCAGCTGAAAAGCAATCCGCTCGATTAACTCTCCGTCCAATAGTAGTTCTTTAGCCTTGGCGAGGCGCAACTGTAAGACCAATTGATAAGGCGTTACTTGATACACCGAACGGAAAGTTCGTAATAAGTGGAACTTGCTCAATGTGGCTACCCGAGCCAACTCATCGAGCTGAATAGCTTGCTGATAATTACTTTGAATAAAGTCATAGGCGATCTCTAGACGCCGTAATAACTCCACTTTCGTCGACTGTTTCTTCGAAGGAATATTCCGCAGTTTCTGATAAAAAGAGAGATAGTAATCCGCCAGGTGTTCTGTCAATTCGGTAAAAAATAGAGTTTCATCGGGAAGGTCTTCTCCAGCTAATAATTGCTCCTTTACGTTTTGTAAGTATAAGCCAAAAGCGTGTTGGCGAATGCTGTGCTGAAAGGCCGGAAACGGTGCTAGATCCAGTTGTGGACCTTCTTCATGATCTAACAAAATATCTAAAGCCAGCGAACGGCTGCGTATCGCTTGTCGCAATGATTCGGGATCCAAATAGAGACAAAAAGCCTTTACCTGTTCAGTGTCATTGATGCAGCAGGTGAAAGAATCTCCCTCGTTGGCAATAATGAAATGATCCGGATCCGTCAGGACGTGCGTACCGGAAAAGTTGTAATTCTCTTCACCTCGCAGAGCCATCTTGATAGACAAGCCAGAGTGGTCAACCCGTTTTTCGAATTGAGCTAACTTAGAATGAATCACAACCTCTTTGAAGTTGAGAGTCTCCTTTTGGAGCTTGGTCGGACTATCGAATGGGATGATTTGGAGCGGAGCGGGTCGAAGGTCGAGCACCATAGTTCGTTCGTTGAAATTGCTAATAAAGTATCTCCGACTGGAGACCTTATTTGATTCTCAATTCCTAAAGCGAACTCAATACCCTAAAGATGAACAATCGCGGGTCAATAACCGATCTTTT
>JBCDIO010000783.1:0-2074 GCA_038748815.1 Bacteroidota bacterium | reverse complement strand
TTAAAAACGTAGCGTATAAAATCGAAAACACCCGGGTAGGGCAACGTACGGATTACGAAAAGTTAACGGTTACTATCAAAACCGACGGTACCGCGCATCCCGAAGATGCCATCAAAGAAGCTTCTCGGATTCTAATTCAACACCTGATGTTGATCACCGATGAAAAAATTACCTTCGATGATGCAACGAGTCGTCAAGATGATATCGTTGATGAGCATATCTTACACATGCGGAAGTTGTTAAAGACTTCATTAGAAGACTTAGATCTTTCTGTACGTGCTTACAATTGCTTGAAAGCGGCAAAAATCAATACCCTTGCGGAGTTGGTTAAATACGATACCCATGAGCTCTTGAAGTTCCGAAACTTCGGTAAGAAGTCTTTGGTCGAAATTGAAGAGCTTCTACAGGATAAAGGTCTAACCTTCGGGATGGATCTTTCCAAATACAAACTGGAAGAAGACCAGTAAATAAAACGATTTTATCACGGCAATTACCCCAAGGATGGGTGTTGCGATGTTCATAAATTCTTAATCAAATGCGACACGGTAAGAAGTTCAACCATCTGAGCCGCAAAGCCGGCCACCGTAAAGCGCTTTTGCAAAACTTGGCAATCGCCCTGATCGAGCATAAGCGAATCAACACAACTCTCGCAAAAGCAAAAGCTTTGCGTGTTTACATTGAGCCTCTCGTAACAAAGGCTAAATCAAATACCACGCACTCGCGTCGGGTAGTTTTCTCTTACTTACAAAACAAAGAAGCTGTTAAAGAACTTTTCAGCACAGTTGTAGGCAAGGTAGGTGACCGTCCAGGTGGTTATGTTCGGGTAATTAAAACAGGATTCCGCCGTTCTGACGGTGCAGAAACAGCTATGATTGAATTCGTAGACTTTAATCCTGGTTATTCACTTACGGATACCAAGAAAACTTCTGGAGGCCGTCGTCGCCGGACTCGTCGTGGAAATACCAAACTACAGGAAAATCCACAAGTAGCTCCCGCTCCAGTACAGGATGCCTCTAACGAAGAGGAATAACCGATGACATTTTAAGATCTTCGGATTCTTATTGGAATGAATGAAGGCCTACCCGCATCGCGGGTAGGCCTTTTCATTGGTGTGCTTTGGGATTTAGTCGAAATAAATGCCTTAATGAATAAGATGCGAAATCTGCCTTCCAATTAATCTTCCAGTCAGCTGGGACTAACGAAAGCAATTGGGTCGATGTCCTAGGTACTCTTGATGACGCCCTAAACAAATGTAGATAGAAGTAAGAACGACTTAATACTTTGTAACCTAACTTTCTAAACATTTTGACGGGTTCTTTTTGCCCAGCTCATCGTTACGTACTCGCCTTTGTAGCTATGGCTACGATGCTCCGCCGCGCCTTGATCAAAACAAAAATCGCCTCGGCCAAAATATTCATTTACTTAGTTCACAAAGTACTTAAGCCGATTCAAGTTAAGTGCAAAGGGTGGAAATAGAGGTATGCAGAGGGGATAAAAAAGCCTTCTATGATTTTACATAGAAGGCTCTACCAGCTAATAAAGAAACTATCGAATGTCCAGTTTCGACTGTAAGTGTATTGTTGGCAAAACGTAGTCCCTTACTCCGGCTGCTATTTACCGGGTAACACATAATCATTCACGCGAAGTAAGGGGTAGGGATTGAGGTTTTGGGTTTACCGGGGTTCGATATGGATCGAGAAATCTCCGTGTATATTCTCGTATAAGGAAATTTTGTATTGCTCTACCCCCCAATTGGTTTTCCAAAAGCCAGTATCAACAAGCAATCTATTCGAAGGACCAAAAGCTTCTACTAGGTGTTGGCGCATCGGTTCTTGGGAAGCTTTCCCACCGGTAACGATCATTCGACTCCAGTCAGTGCCATGTTTGAACACATAGTAGACTTGCTGAATGGGAATTTGTTGAATCTTCCAATTATCTCCCGGCAGCACATAATAATGGTCGTCGTCAATCTGTTCTTCAAAATCGAGTCCTTCTGGAGACTGCCGAATGAGACTCTCCAGGTCATTATTTGGAGGTACAATGGTCAACGGATTGCTTACAAAGCTCGTCTGGG
>JBCDIO010000782.1:0-2079 GCA_038748815.1 Bacteroidota bacterium | reverse complement strand
CTGGCAAAATCCCTTTAACTTAAATACTTTGTAACCTAAATTTCTACCCTTTTTGACGGGTTCTTTTTGCACAGCTCGTTGTTACGTGCCCGCCTTCGTAGCTACGGCTACGAGCCCTGCGCGCTTTGATCTGCACAAAAAGCGCCTCGGTCAAAATATCCATTTATTTAGGTTGCGAAGTATTAAAGATGCAGCTTCAAGCCCTCGTGGCTCGCTACAAAACCAAGCTTTCTATAAAACTGTAAGGCTTCTGGCCTTTGTTTATCGGTGGTTAATTGTAGAAGGTGAGCCCCTCGTTCTTTGGCTCTTCGAATGGCCCAGGTAAACACTTCGGTACCGTGCCCCTGGCCCCGCAGATCCCGGCGGATACGGACCCCCTCGATTTGTGCCCGAATACCTCCACGGTAGGTTAGGTAGGGGAGAAAACTAAGCTGAAACATCCCGGCAATTTTTGCTTCCTGATCCAGAAAAACCATCAACTCCTGGTTGGGATCCTGATCAATTCGTTGGAAGGCCTTGAAATAGGCCTCCGGAAGGGGGAACCGAGCATCTTCGCGTTGTTTACCGAGTGGATCATCGGCAAGTAATTGTACTAGAATAGGTAAATCGTTGGCTTGGGCTTGACGGAACGCTAACATAAGTAAGTATAAGCTTGGTTGAGTAGGTATAAGGTACACCAAAAGAGATAATCTCTGCATCAATAGGTGCAAAATCCCACGATAGTTATGACATTATTTCGTCTTACTTTTCTACTACTTTTTTCTCTATTAGTCTTTCCCACCGATTCCTGGTCGCAAAAATTTAGGAAGTACCAGTTTACTTCGGTCAATATGTCGAACAGTCCTTTGGAAACCAATCATATCCGCGATATTCTTTTTGACGAAGAAGGTGGTGCTTATATCGCTACTGGCGGGCTAGGGCTGATTTACTGGAAAGACGAAACTTGGATTTACTTACAACATCCAGATTTGCCACAAACGGGTTGGTTCAATGATTTAGAGTGGGGCCCAGAGGGTTGGTTATGGATTGCTGGTGGACAAGAGGTTATTCTTTACCATCCAAAACGCAAAAAATGGAGTTCACTGCCTTTTCCGATCCAATCTTTTCACATTACGGTCAATTCAAAGGGCGTAATGATTTGCGGGGGTGGAAACCCTGGTTCTAATCAAGGCTTTTACCAATGGGATGGTTCGCAGTGGATTGGGGTAGATCGGGGTCATCGCGATGTGATGGGATTGTATGTATGCCAGAATGATGACGTACTGATCAGCTACCGAGATGGGACTTGGCGTTATCCAGCCAGTGCAAAGGGGTATTATAACCTTTCTTCCGAGCAAGTATCTGAAATGGCTTTTTACGAGTTGGGTGAAGACAGCCATGGCACCCTTTGGGGAGCTAGTTATTCAAAGCTTAAATTGCACAGTTTGGTAGGGGATCAGTGGCAGACTCACGTGGGGGTTCCTTCCAGAATGAAATATAAGTATCGGGACGAACCGACGTATTCGGCGCATAATATGTTAGTGCTACCCGATGATCGGGTGGTCGTAAGCACCCAGTTTATGGGCTTCTTGGCAATTTGGGACGGAGAAGATTGGGAGGCCTATGGCCTGCCTCTCTTGAAATCGCACGGTGGTATACAGCGGGTCGTACAGCATCCAGATGGAAGTATCTGGTGTGCTACCTGGGACTCTGGCCTCGCCATCTTTCATCCCTATCATCAATCCTATCAATTCGGAACAATCTACGAGCCCCGTTAAAGAGTTTTGAGAAAAATCAATGTCCACCACCACTTGGGGCAACGGCAGATCCTTTCTGAACCGGTTTATCTCTACTTACCATCAGCCAGAAAAGAGCCGATAGGCCCAGCATTACGGCAGAGATGATAAAGATGATTCCTTTATCCGGTTGTACTTCTATGAAACCACCCAGGGCGGAGGCAAATAATTGGGGAATCACTACGAATAAATTGAATAGCCCCATAAAGAATCCCATACGCCCCTGGCTCACCGTTTCTGACATAATCGCAAAAGGTAAACTAACCACCGCTCCCCAGCCAATACCGATTAAGGCCATAAATAG
>JBCDIO010000781.1:0-2083 GCA_038748815.1 Bacteroidota bacterium | reverse complement strand
TCATTAATTTGCTCCAAATAGTTCATATTCGTGCCAGTTGTAGCGTCACTCAATTCAACACGGTGTACAATGCCGTTCCAGCCGGGGGTAAATACGTCGTTCTCCGCGTAGAAAATAGTATTGCTACCCGCCCAAGTCATACCGTCGGCATTGACCGCAGCGGAGCCATCAACCGCGGTGGTCCCGGTCAGGGTTACCTGAGTAGCGGTACCAGCCGTACCATCACTGTTCTGCGGAACAAACCAAAGAGCACCTGCATGCGCCACGTAGAAACCGTCGGTTTGATTCCAAACCATACCTCCGGTGCCGAAGCTCCCATCGGTCCAGGCACTATCGTCCGCCCAGGTGCTCACCTCATTGGTATTTGGATCAATCTTGATAATCCGGGTATCCGGACCAATATCTCCGATGAAATAATTTCCGGCATTATCGATGTCAATCGAATTACCTACGCAGGCACTTGGTAGATCCCAAGTCGCTACCAAAGCCCCGGAGCTCAGATCGTAGGCATTGACTTTACCAGCAGCGGCATTGGCTGGATTGAAATCGTAAAATTGATTTGCGATGGATAGTAATTGATTCTTTTCTACATCAATCCGTAAGCCCCAAGCGGAATTGTAAACATCAGCAGCCGCGGGCACAAACTCGGTTAATTCACCGGTGCTTAAATTCTTCCGAGTAATGGCCCCAGAGAAGTAATTGGAGGTGTATAAAAAGCCATCATGCTCGGTAACATCTTCCGGGAAAGCGGCGGCACCGATGTCTTGGCAACCCGCATCCAGCGTTCCTTTCAGTGGGTTATGAATCGCTCCGTACACATTAATTGGATAGTTCTGTAAGAAGCCTGTAGCCAGGTATTCATTGATAAAACTGGTATCGGCATTCACTGCCGCGTAGCTTTGCGCGTCTTTGTATACCGTCATACCGACTACTACATTTGGGTCAGAGATGGACTTCCATTGAACTTCTCGCACGAAGTTATTCTGAGCTGCCAGCACCGCTAGGTAGGCATCTCTTTTTTGTTCGTAATCCGCTTGATCAAAATCCGTGTATTGAGAAATATCCCGAACGGCTACTTCCCAGACTTGCCCGGTACCTAAATTGGCAAAGTCGGCTAAGTCTACGGTTTCCGCTGGGTCCAAGGGTTGTAATACCTGGAAGGTGATAAAATCAAAAGTGGCAAAGAAGTCATCCGCTACCTGCCCGCTAGTAGCTGCGCCAATGTTCTGGAAAGTCTGAAAATCGCTAAAGGAGGTGAGTCCCACAAAGACACTATCCACGGGAAGCCCCGAGTTGGTAAATTCAAAAAAGGGCTGAAATTCGCGGTCGGTTAAGGTGCCCGTTTCAGCTTCTAATAAAGCAACGTAGGCATCTCTTTTCGCTTTAAAATCTTCGATATCCTGGCCTGTCTTCACCTTGCGGATCGGGAGGACAAACACATTATCGGTAGAGATTTGAGCAAAGGTAACCGTCTGAAAAACAAGCACTAAAAGGAGGGTAATAAGGGAAAATCGCATTGATCCAAATTGTGGTTAATAATTTCAATGCAAAGTTGTGGGACCCTCCTCGATCTAAGAATGCATAATCGCGCCCGTATGATGCACTATTCTGCGTAAGCAACCCGAAATTGCTCCGGACTCTTGCCCGTTCGATTCTTAAATAGACGCGAAAAGTAGTATTGACTATCGTAGCCGAGCTGAAAAGCGATCTCCTTGATGGACTTTTCACTGAAGCATAATTCGCGTTTGGCCTCTAGCAGAATGCGGTCAATGATATAGCTGGCCGCCGTTTGTCCGGTGATGTGTTTAATCGATTCGTTGAGTTTGCGTTTGGTGACTTGTAGCTCGGCCGCATAAAAATCGAGGTTCTTATGCTCCTTATAGGATTCTTCCACCAAGCTAATAAAACGCTGAAAGGGCCGACGGTGGGTAAGAAAGGAGTTCATTTCGGGTACTTTCTGGACGTAGCCTTCTAACTTATTGATTAAAGCCAGCATTAAGTTTTGCAGAATGAACGTATGGTTTTGATTCCAATCTTGGTCTTGCTCGGCGTAGAGTAATTCGAAATAGGTTTTCAATACCAG
>JBCDIO010000780.1:0-2115 GCA_038748815.1 Bacteroidota bacterium | reverse complement strand
GTTTCGGTAAAGGTAATTTGTAAGGCTTCCTCGACACTCATTCCCTTATCGCGCGATAGTTTGTATTTACTCAAAAAGTGAATCGTATCGTCGACGGCAATCCCGAAGATAACGGCAAATACGATGGATACCCCCGCTTCCAGTTCAATCCCTAAAAAGCCTAATAAGGCTCCCGCCAAAATGAGGGGAATAATATTGGGGATCAGAGAGATCAGCAGCATACGGACATTTCTGAAAAGTAATACCATTAACAAACTGACAATGAGAATGGCCATGCCTAATCCCTGTAGTAAGCTTCTTCGAATATATTCGGCATTTTTATCGATAATCAATCCGGTACCTGTACGTTTGACTTGAACGATGCTTGTGTCTAGATTGGTGGTGACCCACTGATCGATATTCTGCCCCATCGTTTTTATGGAGTCGGCTCCAATGTCCAGGATGCGACTTGTAATTCGAGCTTTCTCTCCGTTCTTACTAACCACCACGTTCGTGGCCAGTTGAGGGACACGGTCGGCCATGCGCTGGTATTTTTTGAAAGTTCGTTCGTTCTCAGGCAGCTCGTAAGCATTCATTCTATTGCCTTTGTGCATTTGGTTCAAAGACTTGTACAGGGCTGTTACAGACGTAATGGCCCGGATGGACGGATAAGTAGACAGGTAATCCTCTAATTTTCCAACTTGTTGAATGAACGCATAATCTCGGGCATTATAATCTTCTTGCGCAGTGATGGCAAACTCAAGGGGGCGGAAGCCGGTGAAGTTCTTCTCGAAGAATTGGAAATCCTCGGTGATCTTCTTATTTCGCGGCATATTGTTGATAATGGTGTAGTTGGTCGATATCATGCTTATTCCCCAACCCGCTAATAGTAACGCAACCAATCCACCAAGCGCAATTCTACGGGTATTATCCCGAGAGAAGCGATAGAACCAGTCCATACTGCGATGCCAAAATTTTTGGGTTTTCCCTTGGTACATTAATTGATCGGCATCGAACATGGACAAAAGAGCAACGGTAAATGAAACGACCGTTAGATAAGCGACGAGAACGCCCATAGCGGAGTTGATCCCAAAATCGCGGATAGGGATAACTCGGCTAGTTAGGAGGCTGGCAAAACCGATGGCGGTAGTCAGCGAAGTGAGCAGGGTGGCAAGACCAATTTCCCGAACAGTAAGTCGCACGGCTTCTTTTCGGTTTCTTCCTTTTCGTAATTCATCAATGTATTTCGACATAATGTGAACTACATCAGAGGTGCCCACGATGATCATCAAGACGGGGTAAAGGGCGGCCATCGCATTGAGCTCCCGACCGGTAGCACCCAATATCCCCATGAAGATTAGCATCCCAAGCCCAACGGAAAGCAAGGCAATAAAGATTCCCCAGAATCGTCGGTAGATGAAAATCATGATAAGCGTTACAAGAATTCCGGATACCAGTGCAGAAACTAAGATTTCTCGTTTCTGCATATCGACTAATTCCTTTTGGAAGTAAGGTCTTCCCAGATAGTGAAAAGACTCGAAGGAATAGGTTTCCATGAGCTCATCGAGCCCACTCATCATATCTTGGGCTTGCCAGAGGGAGATACTTGGTACTGTTTTTAGAAAAACGACTAAGGTTTTACCGTCCGGAGAAATCAAGTTGTAGACGAAGCGTTCGTCTTGCAGAATTCGCAAGCTATCGGATGCATAGCGGCTAGGATCATCCCTATGGATTGCGGGGATGGTTGTAATTCCGAAAGGTGTTTTTAATGGATATTCAAACTTGGTAAGGGACTGGCTTTCCAGGACGTGCGGTAACTGCTTAGCTTTAATGGTTAAGTCGTGGAACTGGTTGAGAAACTCTTGATTAAAAACGCCTTTTGATCGATGGATAGCCAACAGCATAAAGTTGTCGTCAGCTTCAAATTCTTCGGTGAATTCTTTGAAGAAGTTGAGGTCATCATCTCCTTGTGGGAAGAATTGTTCAAAGTCAAACGAAAATTTGAGATGGAAAATGAAGTATGTGCTCCCTGCTGCCAGTGCTAGAAAGAGCGCAAAAATGCCTATTCGAAGCTGTTGATTCATGGATCTGGATCCTTTTGCGTGTACGTCGGGTGTAGATACGGAACTACCGGGC
>JBCDIO010000779.1:0-2121 GCA_038748815.1 Bacteroidota bacterium | reverse complement strand
TGGATGGTAAATGCCAAGTTTACCGTATCCTTGGGAGCCAGTGGCTGATCCAAATCCAGAATATGAAACCGGATGACCGTATCAGCGTGCACCGTTTGGTAAGGTCGATCCAGGGAAAAGGTCGTCGCTACTTCAAAGGCATAATGGACAAAGATGCTATCGATCCATTCTTCCGACTGATTGACCAAGGTATACGTCCCCTCCGAATATAAGGAGCCGTTTTCTGGTTTCAAATCCAAGTCAATGGAGTTCCGTACGATCCGAGGTTGCACCCGATCCTCGTACTGCTTGTAGTTTTTCTCGCTTTGCGCTAAGAGGAATCGCTGTTGTTTTTGGGGATAACGGGTATGTAAAATGTTGCTTTCGTAATAAATTCCAAAGCCCATGCTCAAAAAGGCGATGCCAAATACAAGGATAAACCCAAGAGCCTTTCCAGATAAGCGACCAATCATTCGCTGCCAACGTTCTTGCATTCTAAACACCAACCCCCTACGCCACAAAGCCCAGGTTAAGCCCAGCAGCACCATGCCGCCCAAGGACCAATACAGCTTGTAGCTTAGGTATGGGACTAAATCCCTTCCGTAGGCATCCAGGTCCGAATAGGTGAACACGAAACTAGGACCTTGATTGTACCGAAATACGGCTTGTTCGATGCCCAAATCCGGTAAGTAAGCCATACCCGCAGCACCACAAACCAATAGAAAGAATCCGAGGTAGGGATTGGGGAAAAGGGTTTGAACAAAAAGGGCTGCCATACTCCAAACGATCATGTTGGCCAGGCGGATCACCCCCAGTTCTAGGGCATAATGCCCCAGCTCAAAATGGTAATACCCTTGGCTAATCTGGTAAATGATGCCACCTAAGAAAAGGACAAATAGTAGGCAAAGCTGCATGAGCGTTAAGGCCCAGAACTTACTCGCTAACAAGGCTCGATCGGTAACCGGGTTTACATCGATTAGATGATCCATATGGTGCATGCGTCCGCGTTGAATCAGCAAGCCGGCAAAGAGAAAGGTGAGCAGATTCATAATCAGACCAAAGAAGGTGCCGGGAATCTCCAGCATTCGGTAGGTCAGTGGAAGCGAGGGCGATCGAAATCCATTATCTGCTTGATAGAAAATAAACAGGATAAATAAAATACCTACCCCCAGGATGATCAGGAAAATTGGACTAGTAACCAAATACCGAAAATCCGATTTAATTAAAGTCCAGAGTTGCAACCAGCGGCCTTTCGGACTAAAATTAGGTTCTACTTGTGGAGTTACTATATGCCGGGGTCCGTCCGAAAAGGAAGTGGAGGCACTAGTACCTCGTCGCTTCAAAGACCAAAAAGTACGGCCATGGTGCGTCATTTGAAAACGGGAAAAGCCCATTCCAAATAATAAAAAACCCAGGCTCAACCAGAGGATTCTATTCTGCCCCAGAATTCCTGTCAGTGGGAATAAGCGTTGGTTTTGCTCCGGAATTGTCCATTCTTCCGCCGTCCAAAAGGCAGCCGTTTTACCCATTGGATCAAACAGCGCACTAAGGGTTAGGTCATCGAGGTCTACCGGTAACATGGCGGCCATCGATTGGATGAAGAGCAATAAAATGATGACGATAAAGCCTACGTAGATGTTGCGACTCAAAGCTACGGCGACGAATACCAGGAAACCTATCACCAGTGCATTCGGCAGTAGGAAAAGGCCGTACCACTGTAAGTAGGAACTCCACTGAAAAGGTGCCACTAATGCGGGCATAGCTCCTGGTAAATAACAACCCAGAATGAAGCCGATCCCACAACCGCTCAGAACAAAAGAAACCGCCAGAAAGCTGCTTGAAAATTTAGCGACCCAATAATGACCTTTAGGAATTGGAAACGAATACAACAGGTAATGGGTACGACTACGAAAATCGCGAAAGAGGCTCATGCCAACGATAATCGGTAGTAAAAATATCCAGAAAGAGTTCAAGTAGTTCCCTGAGCTAAACATCGCAAAAGCACTGTTTACCCAGGGTACTTCATTGGTGTTAGGAGGTGCCCCTTCGATCAGGCCAGACTGAGAGCCCATGATCAAAAATCCGATGGCTAAAAAGAAGGCCCAGTAGAAGTATAAGGATAGGCTAGTGAACCAATGTCTT
>JBCDIO010000778.1:0-2129 GCA_038748815.1 Bacteroidota bacterium | reverse complement strand
GAGGGAAGTATACTCTTGATTTCGGGCCGCCTTTTATCTAAGATAATCTCTTTATCCCAAGCTTTACTCATATTCTCTCGGTAAGCCGTTACTTCAAATTCGGTCGATTTATTGATAAACAATAAAAAGTGGTTACCCATCTTCCCTAAGAGCTGGTAAGTTGATTCGTTGCGTACAGAAATGGGTTCCGAAACGGTAACGGTTTGAGAATGGAGTGCCAAAGGCAAAACTCCCAGGAGCAAAACGGCGAAGCAAGCATGCAATTTTTTCATGGCACCTTTTGGGTTCGAGAGATCAATCTAAAGATAAAACTTTGGGAAGCTCAATTTCCTTGTCTTCTAAGGAAAAAAAGCAGGTAAAGCGTCGTTGCTAAGATGCTTTATTGAGGCTCAGAGGTGCTTGCACTGTAGCGGTGGGCTACGATTTCGAGGTCCGCCGCCAACGAACGGTCCTTTTCCGTAACAATATTCCCAGCATCGTGGGTACGTAAACGAATCTGGACACGATTATACACGTTACTCCATTCGGGATGGTGGTTGTGTTTCTCCACCAAAAAGGCGGCCTCGGTCATAAATGCCCAAGCTTGGGCAAAATCTTGGAAGGTTAGATTGGCTTCCAAACAGTTATTTTGTTCTGTCCACATAAGCGATGTCCTTTAATGGTGTAACACGGAGCATCGGGGACAGTTCAAAAGGGGTAGTAAGCTCTTAATCGAAATCGATGAAATTTGCTATTGATTAAGAAAAGAATGGACTACGAAACGGGTGATCCTGATTGCAACAGCATCAGCTCCTTCGAGTCTGCGGGCTTCATACCATGCGCGATAAAAGCTGCCGATGGCGGGTAGTCATCCCGTATTCTAACAAATTCTAAAAGGACCAATCGTGTTGATCGAGCTCTTGCACGCTCGTTTTCAGCAAGTCGATACAGGCCCGAATATCCGATTTATGGGCCATCTCGATCACCTGGTGAATATGTCTAAGTGGAATAGAAATAGCTCCAGTGATGGCTCCGTGCTTACCGAAGCGTTGAATCCCCGCTGTATCCGTTCCACCGGCGGGTAAAATTTCGGGTTGCCATTTGATCGCGTGCTTCGTCGCCGTCTTCTTCAAGTATTCTACCATGCGGTAATCGCTGATTACGCTACCATCCAGAATCTTGATAGCGGCTCCTTGTCCTAAGCGAGTTACCATTTCGTGAGCTTGCGCTCCGGGTACATCAAAGGCAATGGTCACATCAAGCCCAAACCCAAAATCGGGGTCAATTAGGTGAGCTGCTTTGATAGCACCACGTAGACCGACCTCTTCTTGCACCGTGAATACACCGTAAAGATCAAAGGGAATCGTTGTTCCCTTCAATTCACGTAACACTTCTAGCAGTATGAATACAGAAACCCGGTTGTCTAAGCTCTTACTGTTGACACATTCACCCATTTCAATGAGTTCCCGCTCGCGAGTAATGGGATCTCCAATTTGAATGTACTTCTCAACTTCTTCTCTTGGCATTCCAAGGTCAATGAAATAGTCTTGGATGGCGGGTGCTTTACTCCGCTCTTCTGGTTTCATCAAGTGGATAGGCTTTGAACCCATAACCCCCACCAAATCTTTCTTTCCGTGAATAATGACCCGCTGACTAGTTAGTGTTTTAGCGTCGAACCCGCCGAGGGTGTGGAAACGCACGAAGCCTTCATCGTCAATATGTGTGACGATAAAGGAAATCTCATCAAGGTGTGCGGCTACCATGACCTTCTTATCAGACTTGCCTTTTTTGACCGTAATTACATTACCCATTGCATCCGTTCTGAGTTCGTCTACCAACGGTCGCACTTCTTCAATGACTAACTGGCGAATAGCTTGTTCGTATCCTGGGGCCCCAGGAGCTTTGCAGATTTGCTTAAGTAAATTTGTATTAATCATAATTGTGTATATCGCTTCGTTTTATCTGCGAAAATAGCATATTCCCGGAATCAAAACACAAGCTATAGCGAATAGTTGTTGGCTTTTTGGCTTCAGGCCTCATATTTTAACAATCTTAAAGCCTTTAAAGAGAAGATCAATTCACAGAAAGTTATTTTTGGAGTACAGTCGGTATGGAATAAAATAATTTGGCTAAACTTGCACTCTTCAAGT
>JBCDIO010000777.1:0-2147 GCA_038748815.1 Bacteroidota bacterium | reverse complement strand
GTTTTTGAAGGGGGAGGTCCGCAGGGTTGTGACAGTACCATTATTGCCCAGATTGTTACATTGGATGTCGTTTTGGAAACAAGCGCGACAAGCAATATTTTGGATTGTGAGGATGCGACGAATGGAGTCCCCCTGTCTGTCAGTTCTACACAACCCACCACCTACGAATGGACGACTTTTGATGGCGAAATTTTGAATGATCCAACAGATTCTACCATTTTAGTGAGCCAATCGGGAACGTATATCGTCGAGGCAACCGTGCTATTGAATGGAATCGTAGCTTGTGTATTAGAAGAAAGCTTTACGGTTGAATCGGTTTATCCCAATGTTCTTTCCGGCGCTTTTAGTCCAAGTTGTGGGGAGGAAAATGATGGTGTAGCCTTTGTTGAAATCTTCAAACACGGTCAGCAAAATATCACCTACCTTTGGTCAGATCCCAATTCGCAGATTACCGCTACGGCTATTAATTTAGCACCCGGTAATTATGACGTTAGCCTTACGGCTGATGATGGCTGTACTTTTGTCGAGTCCGTCATTATTGACCCTCCCATTGAATTTGAAGTCAATACCACTTTTGCGGATTGTGATAAAA
This sequence comes from Bacteroidota bacterium, assembly GCA_038748815.1. Taxonomy (GTDB): domain Bacteria; phylum Bacteroidota; class Bacteroidia; order Chitinophagales; family Saprospiraceae; genus JBCDIO01. The sequence continues at coordinate 1,555 of JBCDIO010000777.1, read as the reverse complement.
CCAATGGAACGGCCAGTACACAAGTCCTTGCAGGCTCGAGGGCGCCCAGCTATATATGGAGCAATGGCGGAACCGGTGATAGCCAGTCTGGATTGGATGTAGGTGTTTACTTCGTCACCTTAGTAGATCAAAATACGGGTTGTACCAAAACGGAGGCCTTTAAAATCGAAGAGGACCCTGCCTGTACGGCAATTATTTCTGGGTTTGTGCTGGATGATCGAGAAACACCAGATTGTATCATCGATGCGGGTACTTTACCCATTGCTGGACTAGCCGTCAAAGCACTAGAGGGTAGCAATACCTTTACCACTTTCACAGACGCTACCGGCTATTACGAATTTGAAGTCCCTATAGGTACTTATGAAATCCTAGTAGGAAACCCCCGAGGTGATTACGCCAGATTATGTACCGACCCCTGTGGTGTTGAAGCAACCGACCCCGGTGAAACCTATTCCAGTTGCGATTTTTACTACCAATTTATCGAAAAGCCCGATTTGTCCTTACAGGTATTCAAAGAACCCGCCTTCCCTGGCAGCAGCTTTAACCTAACGCTCTCTGCCGCCAATGTCGGCAATCTCCCCTTCGATGCCCAATTGAGCTTTTTCTACGATCCCAATCTGGTTTTTAACAGTGCCAATATTCCTCCCACAGATGAAATCGGCAATAACCTCATTTGGGAGCTACCCGACTTCGCCCCCGGCGATGAAAAAAGCTTTACGGTTACCTTCTCCATCGGCTCTAATCTACCTAATGGAACCGAACTCAGCTTTTTCTTTTCCCTCACGCCATTAGACGAAGACCTGACCCCAGAGGATAATGAATTTAGCTGTTCTATAACTGTAGGCGAAATCCCCTTCCAACTCCCTGTCTCCGACAATCGGCAGCAGGAACTGGATGCCCGAAAATTATCCAAACCCGATAAGATCACCGTTCCCTCTCGCATCTATCCTAATCCCTCTTCCGGTCCTGCTATCTTGCAATACGTCGCCAGAGAAGAAGGGCTGTTGAGTGTCGGGGTGTATAATAGTCAAGGGCAGTTTCTGAAGCGGATTCCTCACAATGAGCAAATTTCCAATGACCTACAGGAGCTAGAAATCCAAGTCCCCAACTCCCCATCGGGCGTTTATTGGATCGTCTTGCAATGGGCAGAAGGCCGTCAGGTAGTACTGCGATGGATTCGTTTATAACAAAAGCTTTTTATTATATTTAAGGGCTCATTTTACAGCACTGGAATAATTTAAGGATTACTCCAGTGCTGTAATAAGTTTTTTACTCCTTAAAGCTATGTTATGAAAACCCTTCTTTCCCTCTTTTTTAGCTTATTTGTTTCTTTTTTGGTTTATGGGCAGTGTGCTATTGGTGGTCGCTTTTGCGAATATGCTGCGCCTATACCTTGTAGTGGGCTTTCAGGTACCTTGGATGATGTACCGCCAGATGGAGCAAATTTCCCTGGTTGTCCTTCTAACACTTTAGATAATCCACATTGGTACTCCTTTACTGTTCAGCAAAGTGGCAATTTTGTGATCAATATCAATTCAAGTAATTGTCAGGGGAG
>JBCDIO010000776.1:0-2152 GCA_038748815.1 Bacteroidota bacterium | reverse complement strand
TGGAATGGTACGAATGGGTCAAAAAAGTTTTTGGCTGGTTGATCACTAGCTTAGCCATTTCTTTGGGGGCTCCCTTCTGGTTTGACTTGTTACGAAAGCTGGTAAATATCCGAGGGACCGGCGGCGTTCCTCCCGCCAGTAATACCCAAGTGATTGTGCAACCTCCGCCACCACCTACTTATGTAGTACCTAATGATGTGGCAGGTGATCCACCGAGTCGACCGAATGGACCGGTAGGTTAAACGCCGATTTTACGAAACTAAGAATCCAATTGACGACCATGAAAGTTCGCTTCTTAAAGGATACTAATATTCGCCTATCTCCAACGGACCTGGATTTAGATCCCATTGGCTCCATATTTAAAGGGGTAGAGATTGAAATAGAGCCCGAACCAGTCTTCGGAATGGCCATCGAGGGCAATGCTGTTTGGTACAAGGACCAAAAAGGTTGGTTTTATTGGAGTGGCGGAATGGATATTTTGGAAGAAGGAGCCGCTTCCGCAGTAAATTTGAGCGATGTAAATCCGATTAATACTCCGATCACTTCCGCTATCCAAAGGCTTATCTCATCCCAAGAAGAAACGCCTTGGGCCGCAGACCAGTTAGAGCTAGCTACGCATTTTGGGGAAGAAGGGATTACCGGGAAAGGAGTGAAAATAGCTTTGTTAGATACCGGTATTGATCACGAGCATCCCGATTTGGAAGGCTTAGTAACGGCTTTCAAAGACTTTAGTGTAAGTAACGTACAATCCGATATGGACCTGGATGGCAACGGTACTCATTGTGCGGGTATTATTGTTGGTCAGGGAAAATCTTCCGTTCGGGGTATCGCCCCGGAGGCTGAATTAATGGTTGGAAAGATCATGGCGCACCGCAATATGATCGACTTTGATAGCCTGCTAGCTGGCATCAAGTGGGCTTACCAAATGGATGCTGATATTGTTTTTACGACAGCCTCCATCAATGAACGACACTTAAATCCCAGTCAACTCTCCGCTTTAGACCAATTGCTCGAAACGTTTACGGGGTTGGGAGTGATCTTTGTGGCTCCGGTTGGTGATAGTTTTAGTGCAGAATTGGAAAATAACCTTCCCGCAAGTTCTCCCCTATGTTTATCGGTTGGTGCCTACAATAGTCGATACGAACGATTTTTTACCTCCGCTAAGAGCGATTTTTTGGATGTCCTCGCACCGGGCGAATTTTTATTGACCGCTGGAATCATCGATGACCACGATTATTTTAGTGGTACTGCTGCTGCTGCCTCTGTCGTCTGTGGAACCTTAGCCCTAATCAAGCAAATGGTCAAAGAAAAAGGCATTGCACTGAGCACCGAGCAACTATTGGGTATGGTGAAGGAGACCGCCCGCGAGAAACCCGAAACACTCAAGTGCCAGGACGTAGAGTACGGCTGTGGATTCTTTGATGCCAAAGCAATTTTTAGTCGTTTGAAGGAGGCCGCTCAGAAGAAGTAGGAGGGTCAACCTTTCCTTTTTTAATAACCCTTTTTTTGCTCTCCGGATCCTTAATTAGTTTCTGGACCTTTTGTACAGCCTTACTCTCTGGAGCGATTTCTTGCGCTTTGTCAATGTATTTTTCGGCCTCGTCGTATTTTTCCAACCAATATTTAGCCTCCGCCACCTGAGCTAAATGTTCTGGTGTTTCAATAGGTCGCTGTTCCACTTCTTCTACGTATTTTTTCAACTCCTCTCGAACCACTTCGTCTTCCGGGTTTTCTTCTAGTTGTTTAGTCGCTCGCTCTAATACCACCAAATCATTGAGGAAAGAGAAGCGCGTTACACTCGGATAAGCAATCATTAAAACGGGTAATAAGAAGGCGGCCAGATAGGTCTGGCTAATGGGCTGTTTTCGATAGATGAACAGGATCAGTCCAGCTAAAAGGACGATAAAAAAGGCTACGCCTAAAACTAAAAGGATGATCTCGTAGATGAACATTTCCTGAAACATAGGGTGTCGATTGTGTGAATGGGAGGATCTGGACTATCTGTTTTCCAATGAACGGTAGCCTTTGAATCCGTATTTCTCGGAAATATATAAATAAAAGTTAAATGGCTATACCCTGGCTTTAATTGCCAATCAAATTACCGGAAGCCAATTTTTAGAAGCTGATACAAAATTTTATCTTTATAGAGTCC
>JBCDIO010000775.1:0-2177 GCA_038748815.1 Bacteroidota bacterium | reverse complement strand
TGGTACGCTCCGGACCAACCAATCTGGGCAGAAAGTAGACCAGACCAAAACAGCATTCCGGCAAAGATTAGGCCTCTCATGGACGTTGAGTTTCAGCGCTCTGGGGAGGGCCGAGCACTTGGGTATAGCAATTGAACGCGTTCCAAGAGTGTAGCGTATAGCGAAAGTAAAATTTAGGATTTACTCCATCCGTATACTCCTGAAATAAGCAATAATTACCCTATATTGAGCCACTTATACAATACGAATAAGAAGGATGAAGACCCGGAATTGGAGAAAAGATAAGGTGAATGTAGTGACCCTTGGATGTTCTAAGAATTTAGTCGATTCGGAGAACCTGATTACCCAGCTAGAAGGTAATGACTACCAAGTAGTACACGATGGAAGTTCTGAGGATGCTAACATCGTAATCGTAAATACCTGTGGCTTCATTGATTTAGCAAAGGAAGAAAGTATTAATACTATTTTGGACTTTGCCGAAGTGAAAAAAGCCGGTGATATTGATAAATTATACGTCACTGGTTGCTTATCCCAGCGGTATAAAGATGATTTAGAAGAGGAAATCCCGGAGGTAGACGCCTATTTCGGTACCTTGGAATTACCAATGCTCCTGGAGCGCTTAGAAGCAGATTACAAGCACGACCTGATCGGCGAGCGGCTGATTATGACTCCCGAGCACTATGCCTACCTAAAGATTTCCGAAGGCTGCAACCGGACCTGCTCCTTTTGCGCCATTCCACTGATGCGCGGGAAACACATTTCTCAGCCCATTGAGGCTCTGGTAGCCCAAGCGGAAAGCCTGGCTCGGCGTGGAGTAAAAGAATTGATGCTCATCGCCCAAGAGTTAACGTATTACGGTTTGGATCTCTACCGAAAACGGGCCTTACCGGAGTTACTACACGCTTTAGCGGATGTAGACGGGATCGAGTGGATCCGTTTGCACTACGCCTATCCGAGTAAGTTCCCATTGGAGATTCTGGATGTAATGGCGGCCCGTAAAGAAATTTGCAACTATCTGGATATTCCGCTCCAACACGCCAGTGATACGGTATTGAAGCGAATGCGCCGACAGATTACCCAACAACAGACAGAGAATCTCATTCTGGAAGCCCGTAAACGAGTGCCGGGTATTCATATTCGAACCACTTTCTTGGTCGGATTTCCGGGAGAAACGGAAGAAGAGTTTGGTGAACTGTGTGATTTTGTGGAACGAATGCGTTTTGATCGGGTAGGGGTCTTCCAATATTCACACGAAGAAAATACCATTGCCTACGATTACCCCGACGATATTGATCCAAAAGTCAAAGTCGACCGCGCGAATCGGCTAATGGCGATCCAACAAGGCATTTCCTACGATCATAATCAAGATTTGGTCGGACAGGAATTGCGAGTGCTCTTTGATCGGAAAGAAGGTGGACATTACGTCGGCCGAACCGAAGGTGATTCTCCCGAAGTAGATAATGAAGTACTCGTTGACGCAAAAGAACATTACCTGCGGGTGGGAGATTTTGCCACCATCAAGATTACGGAAGCCACCGAATACGATTTAATGGGAGAGTTGGTCCTTCCTTCTTAGCCAATCACCTCCATTCGACCTCCCTTTTTTACGGTCCTTTGACCAAATGGATGCAGAAAAGACCATTCTTTAAATCCAATATTGTGGTAAACCTTTTCTCTATCCAGGCATTGTATGCACATGACACAAACGCAAGATAATTCGCTCTTCGAAAAAGCTTACGATCCCATCCTTCAGGCAGCTGGTATTTTAGGACTCGTGGTCGTAGTAATTCTATTTTCCCGCATCGTGAATGCCACGGGTATGATCGAAGTAGGACAAAAATTTCCCTGGCTTACGGCGGCTTCCTTTATGTTGTTTTTTTCGGTAGCGAATAGTTTGTTTAGTCTTTCTTCCCAAAACTTAAATGCTTATTGGACCCGGTCTATTTTGAGTTTTGTAGGCTTGGCGCTAGCTACGGCTCTGGTTGCTTACCTCTTTTCATCTATCCCGATTTCCGAAGCCGGTTCTTATCGTTGGATCTACATCGTTGTTACCTTCGGCTACTTAGTCTTTCTGTCCATGATGGGCTTTATGAAGCGCATTGTTGAGTTTGCGCAGCGGGAAGAATGGAATCAACCCCGGATTAGAACACGAAAACCTGGACGACCTAAAAAACAAT
>JBCDIO010000774.1:0-2182 GCA_038748815.1 Bacteroidota bacterium | reverse complement strand
GTTCCATGTGTTGTAAAGGTCGCCCCGCTAAGAGGCACATCAAACAACGCATAGCTCGCCCGTGGGAACAAACTAGTAGTTTTTGTTCTGGACGTTGGTGTAAATGATTGATAAATACTTGCAGCCGATCCGCTAAATCTTGTGCACTCTCCCCTCCGCCCAAGCTAGCGGAAAAATCACCTTTCTTCCAGGCATCTACCATCCTCCGGTATTCTTTACGCATTTCGGGGGTACTCGACTTCCCTTCGTGAGTGCCCCAGGATATTTCGTTGATTTCAGGAATTTGCACCCAAGGCATACCGGTCGAAATAAAGGGTTCCATAGTTTGGTGCGTGCGTACCAAGCTTGAGGTGATTACCGTTTGAAAGCCTTCTTTTTGGTAAAAGTCATAGAAAGCCCTTGCTTGCCGGCGTCCGAAATCATTCAAAGAGGCATCTACCCCAGACCCTTGCACAATACCTTGTTTATTAAGATCTGTTTCTCCGTGTCGAACGATGAAAATCGTTTTGTCCATAGTTATTTGTTCACCACTGGCAGGGACATATACCCTTTAAAATGCTTATCGTCTTCAAAAACATGATCCGTATAATCGGTGATTACTTCGTAGAGCGTATCGCGCTCGATGGCTTCCCGCCCCACCCGACGGATTAATTGAACCAACTCTTCGGTACTCATTGAAGGATGCTGCTCTTCGGAGCCTGCCATACTGTAAATTTTGGTCGTATCATCGATGGTACCATCTATATCGTTGACACCGTAGGCTAAGGACATTTGAGCCACCTCTCGACCAATCATTGGCCAGTAAGCTTTGATATGATCGAAATTATCTAGATAGATCCGGCTAATCGCATAATTCCGTAAATCTTCAATTACATTCCCTTCTTCGATGTGAGACATTTGATTGTCTTGATTCCGAAATTTGAGTGGAATGAACGTTTGGAAGCCACCGGTTCGATCCTGAAGAGCGCGGAGCTTACTTAGATGGTCTACTCGGTGTTCAAAGCGTTCAATATGCCCGTAAAGCATCGTTGCATTGGAGCGCATCCCTAATTTATGCCACTCCTCATGGATTTGTAACCATTGATCGCCCGTACACTTTCCACCGGCAATTTGCTTACGGATCTCGTCGTGAAAAATCTCCGCTCCTCCCCCAGGCATAGAATCCAAGCCTGCTTCCTTCATCCGCCGCATTCCTTCAGCGTAGGAAACGCGACCGATCTTAAAAATATAATGGTACTCGACCGGAGTGAGTGCCTTTACGTGTAATTCGGGACGGTGGGCCTTGATGGACCGGAAGAGATCTTGGTAGAATTCCATATTGTACTGAGGCATCACCCCACCGACAATATGCACTTCGGTAACGGGCTCTTCATCGTACTCCTTGATCATGTCCATCATTTCATCGAGCGTGTACTCCCAGCCATCTTCCCGCTTTTTCATTAGGCGAGAATAGCTACAGAAAGTACAGGTATATAGACAGACATTGGTTGGTTCCAGGTGAAAATTCCGATTGAAGTACGTCCGATTACCGTGCTTTTGCTCTCTGATGTAATTGGCGAGAGCCCCCACAAACCCCAAGGGTGCTTCTTCGTATAACAATTGGCAGTCGTCGTCACTGATCCGTTCCTGACGGAAAACCTTCGTTCCAATCGCCCGGAGTTCATCCGAAAGCGATGGGTCTTGTAGAATGGCGGTGGATGCTTGCATATCGATAGACATCTTCTGATTGTATGACACTTATTTAAGAAACAAGTTTCGATACTTTCAGTTTCAATTGAAAGCAAAAAAATATTGCGACAAAGGTACAACTATGGAAGATACGGTCCTAGAGGTGGGAAAAGAAAACGGGTTCCCGTTGGGAACCCGCCTTTAGGTACGGTAAAGTTTGGGTAGATGTACCTAAATGGATAATTCTCATAGAAAAAGGGAAATATCTTATTACACTTCGGCTAAAAGCCTAGTAATTAGTACTTTATAAACTATATTTCTACCATTTTTGACGGATTCTTTTTGCCCAGCTCCTCGTTTCGTACTTGCCTTCGTAGCTATGGCTACGATGCTCCGCCGCGCCTTGATCTGCACAAAAATCTTCTCGGTCAAAATATTCATTTACTAATTTATAAAGTACTAAGTACTTTGTAACCTACATTTCTAAACATTTTGACGGGTTCTTTTTGCCCAG
>JBCDIO010000773.1:0-2185 GCA_038748815.1 Bacteroidota bacterium | reverse complement strand
TTTTTTGCAAATCGAACGCGCATGACCGATCAGCAGATCCAACAATTTCAGCACTACTTGGGGCCAGAAACGGAGCTGATTCACACGCACCTGTCTTGGGTTTTAATCACTGACCAATACGCCTTCAAGATCAAAAAGCCACTGCATTTTTCTTTTGTGGATTTCTCCACCTTAGAACGACGCAAATACTTTTGCCAACGGGAAGTAAGCCTCAACAATCGCCTATCCAACGGTATTTACCTTGGCGTTTGTGCGTTATATGAATCGAAGGAAAGCATACAATTAGAAGAGAATGGGACAGCCCCTATCGGATACGCGGTGCAAATGCGTAAGCTTCCCAAGGCTCGTCAAATGGACGTTCTGCTAAAAAAAGGGGGGCTCATGCCGCTCCATCTACAAAAACTGGCCAAAGCCATCGCCACGTTCCACCAGAGCGCTACCATCAATTACGAAGAGCCCGATTTACCCCAACTGCAAGAAGATTTCGCCGATCTGGCTTCCGTCAAACCCTTCATCCATCAAGCATTTAGTCCGGTCTCTAGCCAATTAATTGATGACTCGATTCGCTTATCCAAACAATTTATCCAACTATTTGCGCCCGATTTTACGGATCGGAAAGAGCGGGCACAAACAGTGGACGGGCACGGAGACCTCCATTCTGGCAATATTTTCCTGCTCAAAGAAGGGCCGATCCCCTTCGATTGCATTGAATTTAACGATCACCTCCGGCAGGTAGATGTCCTCAATGAGGTCGCTTTCCTAGTGATGGATCTAGAATATCACAATCAGAAAGCACTCGGTGAAGCGTTTCTCAACGCCTACTTTCATCACCATCCCGGTCGGCAAAGCCCCTCGGACGGGCACATCTTTCTGTACTATAAATTATATCGAGCCAATGTACGGCTCAAGGTGAGTGTTTTGGCAGCAGAGCAAATGGAATCGGGCCCTGCGTTTGATGAGTTACTGCGGTCTATTGCTCGCTATCTTCGCTTGTACACCACTTACGCCGAACAGTTAAGCAGTGTAGTAAAAGCGTATAAGGCAAATGCTTCGTTCTAGACCTAAAGCAGAGTGGTTGGGGTCTAGCCCTTAATTCCAGTTAAATACCCATTCATCTACTTTCTTCACGGATTTCTTTCCGTTTTCTTCCTCTTTACAACGAGTAATCGTTAACCGATACTCCGGAGCAGGGAGCATTTTGTGCAGGAGTCGCTGCAAGGCATTACGTCTTTTCATTTTGGTGCACTTTATGGAATGCCAATGCGGGATTGGCAGCCCGGGTTCTAGGCTGAATTAGCGTAAGGATAGGCGGATTGCCCAATTAGGGGAGGGGAGCATTTACAGAAGTGCTGTTCTTTGGGGGTACCTGCAAATACCGTGTTATTTTTTGAGAATCCAAATCATCGCCCCCGGGTTTTAGCAGGGTAGGCGACGTATGGGCAATCCCTTTATACATATTTCTCTACAAGTAAAAAAAGAACTCTACTGCAAAAAAGAATTGCCCTGCTCTCCTTTTTTTTCACTTCCAAACATCTAAGAATCATCGATCACCCGTACTATAGATGTGGCCTACAATTAAGTGCGAAAAGTGGCCGAAGTACCCGTAATTAGAAGCAGACTTGTACCTTTAATAAAGGCTCAAACTGGATTCCTGGTGGCCAATGTCCACCCTGGGACACTAAATCGCCTAACAAAATCGCATACTTGCGGTTACTGTGCTTGAAGTCTCTGTTATGCAGTCTATACCCAAGGATATTGCCCTCCTACTATTTATCCGAACTCCCCACGCGGAGGTTCGGTATAAGCGGCTGCTCCCTTCTGCCAGTTTACAGCAGAATCACCGACTGATTCGACGCCTTAATCAACACGCGATCCGCATTGCGGAGGCATCCCAACTCCCAACCTTTATTCTCCATAGCTCTCACCAACAGGGAAGTCGGTTTGGAGAACGCCTGGCCAATGCCTTTCAAGATATCTTTGCCCAGGGTTATCGGGGTATTATTGCCATTGGGAATGATTGTTTGCAGCTAAAAACCCAGGATCTTCTCGGAGCGGCCCGGGCCCTACAGAAACCGAATAATGTTCAAGGCACTACGCTCCATGATGGTATCCACACCTTACGAATGCAGAAAAAAGCCTACGAAAATGAAGCTAATTACCACAATCCTAGCCCAACAAAACCTAT
>JBCDIO010000772.1:0-2185 GCA_038748815.1 Bacteroidota bacterium | reverse complement strand
ATCCCGTTGAGAAGCGGTATAAAAAAGCCGTGCCCGATTGGCCTTCTTTTGACCACTTTGCTTCTCATGTAGTGACGCGTATCTTGTTTGGAGCCGCTTTCTTTGTGTACTACTGGTACTTTGCTACCGAATGGTGGATGTTCTTACTGCTCCCCGTCCATTGGTTGATGGGCCCTGTACACGGAGTGATCATCAATTGGTATGCGCATAAATTTGGCTACAAAAACCATGAGATGAGTAATACCTCTACGAATTTAATGCCTTGGGATCTGTTGATGATGGGAGAAGGATTGCACAACAATCACCATCGACATGCGACCAACCCAAATTTTAGCGCTAAGAAGTACGAGTTTGATCCGACTTATCCCATTATTTGGGTATTAGATAAGTTTAATATCATCCAACTAGTCAACAACAAACGCTAGTACAACCAACAACTATTCACCGTGGCTAGCAATATAAATAGAACGGGCCTCGAATATGCGAGGCCCTTTCTCATTACATTCTATTAGGTTGAATCCTAGTAGCGATCGTATCCGCCGCCGCCACGGTCGTAACCGCCACGGTCGTAACCACCACCGCCACCGCGGTTGTAGCCTCCGCCGCCGCCACCGCGGTTATAGCCACCACGGCCACCGCCACCACCGCGGCGATTACCGCGATCTTCGGCTTCTTTTACAACGATAGTACGTCCGTCAAGCTCCATTCCATCAAGCTCTTGGATCGCGTTACGAGCTGCGTCATCATCACTCATTTCTACGAAACCGAAACCTTTAGAACGGCCAGTAAATTTGTCCATGATGATCTTGCAAGAATCCACTTCTCCGAATTCTGCAAATTGGTCCCGCAGATCTCCTTCTGTGGTGTCGTAGTTCAATTTTGCCACAAAAATATTCATACAAAAAAAATTGGGTACCGAAACCCATCCCGTTCAATAGAGCGAAAAAAAGGAAAAATGAAATTATTGACAGGAATCTCTAAAAGGAAGGAAAACTAGCTCAGAGAGAGACGTTGGATAATCTATTTTCAATCTTCAATCCGTATCCAATGAAACGCCACAATACTGGGCAGAATTGGGCTCGATACAATGAAATAAAAATCTGGCACTCGTGCCATTGGTACAAAGATAGGATAATTGTACCACAAATGCTGCTCTTCTGAAAAATGTTCTTCGAGTTCAGTGTGTCATCGGGTCTTTATTGAAAACCGGCGTCGTTTTCAGCCCCCCCTCCCGTATGCTCAAGGCCAAATCACGTATTAGTTGATCCAGTATTCTACTATTTTGTCCGGAACCGACTCCACAGCAGTAAAGTATTGAAAAGCCCTTGTTGCTCTCGCTGCTCTTCGGAAGGGGTCCCTTCCAATAAGCGGGGCCTTAGCTTTTTGGTTAGTATCGCCCAATCATTGGACCAAGCCTCAACGATTTCCCTTTCTTCCTTTGACCATAAGGCAACTATTTTTTCAACGGTCGTCAGCCGTTCGGTATACTGCAATAACCGTTCGGTACGACGATCTAGCCCCATTGCCCCTCCAGCTGGGTTCAATAAAACCCGATACACCTGTGGATAGAAATTGAGCTTATCAAACTCCAATTGAGCATCGACGTATCGGTATCCTTGGTTCCAATACGCTTCTTCCAAGACTTTCTCAAAGTACCATTGCTTCAACAGCTGAACCTCTTGGCGATAAACGGAATCTAATTCCTCTAGTAAGTCGGGCAGCCCATTCCTTTCTAAAAAAATTGCCACTGTGGAATCGGCCGTAAAATAGAAGGGACTCATTCGGCGTAATTGCACAAGTTGTTCGATTCCCTTATGAGCGTCCTCTTTCCAGGCATCGTCGGCCTGGGCAATACGCTGAGTATTGATTATCTGAGAAGAAAGCGTATTGGCCATTAACAATAAGCTTAAACCTAGTAAGACTGATTTCATCATAGTCCATGTGTAAAGAAGATGCGCCCTTAAAGCGATCATTGAGAAGTAGCGTCGGTTCTTTTCAATCGCTTTATTAAACCCTTAACACAAACTGGACCTTTTCTCCAGCGGGGTTCGTCGCTTCAATCTGGTATTTGCCTCTTTTCAGAACCAAAGTTTGGGGATCATCGAGCCCCTCTACTTCAATAATATCATAAGGCACTGCAAGATTACCTTCTGACCACCGAAAGGCTTTAAGGCGTACGGGGTAT
>JBCDIO010000771.1:0-2190 GCA_038748815.1 Bacteroidota bacterium | reverse complement strand
GACGTCCTCAACCATTCACTTTCTTCTTATGCTCACATTTGGTGCATTGTTTATTTTGTATGCCTTTGCTCTGATGAATGAAAAAGGTGAAAGCCTCTGCATATTTTAGCCCGAATAGTGCAAAATTGACCATTTGGAGATCATTAGGGTAATATGTGCACGACGTCCGCAAAAATATGCGCCAAAGATGGCGAATATTCGCCGGTACTTTGCAGTACACAAGGTCGGCATGCAAGCTTACTCAGTAAAATCTTCAGAACGTATGAAGAAACTTTTGTTCGCCCTCCTGCTGTTAGTAACCAATTCAATTGGACTATCTGCCTCCGTCAACCCTCACGACCTAATCGTTCGGGTAGATGTGTCTTCAGCAACTTTCGTGGTTCGTTCTACGATTCCAATGAACGCCGAGACGAAGATAGAACTTTTGAACGCTGATGGCCTCGGTCTGTACAACGGTACAATCGCCGAAAAACACTACCTCAATAAGCGCTTCCCGCTGGCTTCCATAGCCGATGGCGAGTACCAATTGATCCTTTCCGATCTACGGGGAAAGACAATTCAGCCACTAGTGGTTAAAAAGGGAGTCATCACCCAAGACCTCGCCCTGGCTAAGCAGCAGTTTTTCCCGAGGGTTGATTTACAGGACAACCGCCTGATGGTAGTGCGTTACAACAATAAAGAAGGTAATCGCATAAATATCTCCGTTGCGAATGGTTCGGGTGAAACCGTATTCCAAGACCAAGTCAAGGGAGAAGACATCAAGCGAGCCTATCAATTAGACAAACTGGAAGCTGGAGCGTATTACGTTACTTTTTCCTCAAGAACCGTCAGAAAGCATACTGTAGCAATTGCTTTAGATTAAGAATTTTTGCATGATCGACTTTAAGTTTTCGCCCCTCTCATCTATTTGTGATGAGAGGGGCTTTTTTGTGCTTACTAAGATAATTTATAAGCCGATTTTTGAGCGCTTCGAGCAAAAGTAGGTGCTGATGTAGTCGGAATAATGCACCAACCGGATGAAAGGCGATAGCGAGTAGTGTTAATTTTATTCTTCCTTTCTTAGCCGCCATGAAAATCATCACCTTCACCGACCCACACCGGAAGAAACACTTCGAGTTTTTCAGGGCCATGGACCAGCCACATTTCGGAATTACTGCTGAAGTAGATATAACGCTGTTTTTACAAAAAGTTCGGGCCTCTGCGGATCTTCGCTTCACTCCGGGTCTAGTATATCTGATTGGAAGAACGGCGCTCAGGATTCCTCCTTTTTGCCGGCGCATCCGGAAGGAGCAGGTGGTGGAACACACTGTTCTCAGGCCAAGCTTTACCGTGCCAACGGCTAAAAGCGAGGTATTTAGTTTTTGTACCGTGACCTATCAAGAAGATCCTCGAGCCTTTCACCAACATACCGTTGAAAGAATCGCGGCAATGGAAACAGAGCCGAGCTTCGAAGATGAAGAGGGGGCTGATAATTACCTCTTCCTTTCTGCTTTTCCTTGGGCTAGTTTTACCAGTATTACCCACGCAATGCATTACCACCCTGGAGACAGTATTCCACGCATCACCTGGGGTAAGTATTTCAAACGGGAAAACCGGGTATTAATGCCACTAGGGGTACAGGCGCATCATGCCATTGTGGATGGCAGCGATTTAGGGAAGTACTATCAAGAAATCCAACGGCTACTAAATAATAGCGATGAAATTTTTAAAAATTTCCGATAAAATTTCGTTTTTCACTTTCAATTGATTATTTGGCTGGCCTGATTTGCCCGTAATCAACGGTGCCTTTCCCCTGAAAAAACCGAATTATTAGAGGTAATCCGTGTATTTCACTGCTCTTTTCTAACTTTGGCTGCACCCGCGGAATCGCCCAAAGCATTTGATAATCAGTCACTTCGACATATCTTTGTAGTTCCAATGTTGGATAGTGTACATAAAACACTAACCTAAGACTTACACCCCTCTAAATAAACCACCCAAAGATTATGGTTAAGAAGTCCTTTGTTAAATCCAAACAGCTGTATAAGGTTACTTTCGAAGTTCCTTCTGAGCACATCGGTAAAGGCCGTGATGCTCGTGTACTGGCCAACTTCAACGATTGGAGTTGGGACGGTGGTTTGGTGATGAAGAATGGTAAGGGAACTTACCAAGCTACCACCGAACTCCCTGCCGGTCACTACCAATTCCGTT
>JBCDIO010000770.1:0-2223 GCA_038748815.1 Bacteroidota bacterium | reverse complement strand
GGACCTTTCTTTGAGTATGCTTTTACACATACTTTATGTGAGTTCTGATAAAAACGTAACCAATGAAATACGATGTAACGGTCATCGGATCTGGCCCCGGTGGATATGTAGCGGCTATTCGGTGTGCCCAGCTTGGCATGAAGACGGCAATCGTTGAAAAAGACAGCACGCTGGGAGGAACCTGCTTAAATGTTGGTTGTATCCCTTCTAAGGCTCTGTTAGACTCCTCAGAGCATTACCATGCCGCCAAAGAACGCTTCGAAGAGCATGGCATTGAGTTGAAGTCATTGAAGGTCAATATGCCTCAAATGATTAAGCGGAAGCAAGAAGTGGTCGATGCCAATGTGCAAGGAGTAGTCTTCTTAATGAAGAAAAATAAGATCGATGTATTTGAGGGCTGGGGGGCTTTTCAGGATGCTAAGCACGTAATCGTTAAAAAAGCAGATGGAACCGAAGAAGTCATCGAAACGGATAAAGTGATTATTGCCACCGGCTCTAAGCCAAATACTCCGGACATGTTTAACTACGATGGTAATCGGATTATAACCTCAACGGAAGCTTTGGAAATTACCAAAGTACCTAAGCGAATGATCGTTGTCGGTGGAGGTGTTATCGGCATGGAACTCGGTTCGGTATATGCCCGTTTAGGAACAGAGGTTGAAGTCGTTGAGTACATGGACCGGATAATTCCGACGATGGATAAGGATTGTTCAAAAGAGCTCACCCGTTCTCTCAAAAAGATTGGTATAAAGTTTCACCTAAAGCACGGAGTTAAAGGAGTAAAGGCCCTAAAGAATAGCGTGAAAGTAGAAGTGCAGAAGCGCGACTCGGAAGAAACCTTTACACTCGATGCCGACTACTGCTTGGTCTCTATCGGACGTATTGCCTTTACCGAAGGGTTAGGATTAGAAAAAATCGGTATTCAGACCGATGACCGAGGCCGAATCGAGGTGAACGAACACCTAGAAACGGCGGTTCCTGGGGTGTTTGCTATCGGCGACGTGATCAAAGGAGCGATGCTGGCACACAAAGCGGAAGAAGAAGGGGTGTTTGTGGCAGAATATATGAGTGGTCAGAAACCACATATCAACTACAATCTCATTCCTGGGGTCGTTTATACTTGGCCAGAAGTCGCCGCGGTTGGTCAGACCGAAGCACAGTTAAAAGAGGCTGGTATTCCCTACAAATCCGGTAAATTCCCTTTCAAGGCACTCGGCCGAGCCCGTGCTAGTATGGATACCGAGGGAATGGTTAAGGTACTTTCGCATGAAGAAACCGATGAAATCCTTGGGGTGCATATGGTGGGCGCGCGTACGGCGGATATGATTGCGGAGGCGGTGACCCTGATGGAGTTCCGAGCTTCTGCGGAAGATGCGGCACGGATGAGTCACGCACACCCTACCTATACGGAAGCGATGAAGGAAGCTGCTTTGGCCGCCACCGGAAATCGTGCTTTACACATGTAATGGGATAAGTAAAGGTTTAATCCTCCAATTGGAGAAAAAAGATAGGCCTTCTCGAACATCGAGAAGGCTTATCTTTTTTTGGCTTATCCGCTAGGGGTTTGCTTATTTTAACTCCGCTACTTTTTCTAAGATCCATTTTCGACCCGCTAAGGATTTACACTGGTCAATCTGTTTGCGAACCTTTTCTATTGTGGTCTGATCATTGGGCAGAATGGTGGATAGTTTTTTTACAAAGCGCAGGTGATTCAAATACTGTTGTTTGACTTCGCGCGAGATTAGTTTATTCCGATGTAAGTAGATCCGAAAGCTATCAACGAGGGAGTCTAGTGGTAATAGTTCATTGAGTTCATAATACGTCTTTAGCAAAATGATTTTACTACCTAGGGCGTAGGAAAGATTCTCGTATTCTACTTCCCGTAGTTGCTCAATGACCTTTTGGTATTCTTTCTTCTCAAAGTAAATATTGGCCAAGTTGAAGTTGAGCGCATTTTTCTGTAACTCCATCGGAAGTTTAGGAGTGTATGTCTTTGTGAATTCCTCTACCCAGTCAAAAGCTTTCACCTGTAGGCCAACGGTAATGATGTTTTTGTAGTGATTTGGGTTGAGTAAACCCTTTTCAAAAATGATCTCTTGCTGGAGGGCAGTCTTGTAAAGAGAAAAGATTTCTTGAAAGTACCGGGTTTCCCCGGCATTGATTTTTGTATCTATACAATAATTGAGCATGTGAATGAATAACAGGTTTAATTCATTCTTTGAT
>JBCDIO010000769.1:0-2230 GCA_038748815.1 Bacteroidota bacterium | reverse complement strand
GTCCCGACCCAGTGAGCCCGGTGAGGGCCAATTTCCATTTCTTGCTGGCGGATATTTGGTAAGATTCCATTCAAGGCAATTCCGCACAAGCTAGCCACTTGCTGGGCTGCTTTTACGGTAGGTTTATATCGACTAAACCAATAAATGATATTGGGCATACCTTGCTTTGTAATGGCTTCGGTTACTTGCCGAACGGAGCGGTAGGTCAATAGATAGAGCGCGCTTCCATCCTTGAAATCTACTGAGCCCACTTCTCCCTGAATGGTTTGTTCTCCTAACCGATGTAGGTATTGAATCATTTCGGATGCCAACGATGAAGGTACCCAAAATTGCTTTGGAAGAAAGCCGGGTGCTTGGGTTTCAAAAAGTACTCGAACCAGCGTCTTTATCTGATCCAGATTGGCACTTTCATCCATAAAAAAAGGAATAGGACTTGGTATACATAGACTAGTCGCGGTAAAGGAATCTAGCAAAGAATTGGCTATTGCTTCTTCGGATTGCCACCACAAAAAAGATTCCGCCGCATGATCAAAATCGAAATCTTGGAGATTTGAAAGAGTAGTGATAGACCAAGTTAGCGCTAGTTCTTCTAATAAAGGCTTAGTGTGCGGTAGCTTGTGAGGCAACAAGAGAGAGACTTTATCACCGCGCTGCCTGGCGGCCAGTGCTGGGCTCAAATGTTGAAATAAAGGATAAGAAATATTACCGACGATCAATGTCGATCGATTCGATTTGCTACTTGGTTTTCGAAAGGATGCCAATTCTTGCTCGAGTAGCCTTAATTCTTCCATCGCAAACTGCGCAAACCAAGAACCTACCTCCTGTTTACGAGTGGTTAGGTATTTTTCTGCAAAATCAGATTGGAGGAGTTTGGCGTACATGTGCGTAAGCTAAGGAATTGGAGGAATTCCTTCTTAATTAACATTGAAAATGGAAAGAGTTATTCGCAACGACTACCATCTTCCAAAAGTCCCCGAACTACCAGCTTATTAGTCGTATTATTCACGAAGGTTCGCAGTGCACCTAAGCGCACATTGGAATCATCAACACCGCATCCGAGCTTATTATAGGTAGTGGTAGCTCCATCACAGAAGCAGGTAAATTGCTCATTGACAGGATCATAAGTAGCGGGGCCACAGTCCTCTCCACAACTTAAGAGAATCGCGTAATAATTGATTACATCATTTTCTCCCATCTTTCCGATAATGGTATACGGCCCCCAGATCGCACTCTCGATTGGTTCTCCAAACGCCAGCTCAGAGATTGGGATTTCCCGTTCCCAAGCGATGGAGAAAATATCTGGTGAAACAGTAGACGTACTAGGATCATCCACAGAACTGATGCGGAAGCGGATTTCATTCGAGACATATTCTTCCGGTACACTTTCCCAGAAATAGGCATTGTCGGGGTAATCCGTTGCAACAACATCCCAGTTAGTCCCATTATCCAGAGAAATTTCTACATTGACATTACCCACGCAGAAATTCTTCCACTTGATAGTGAGCTCAGAATAAGTCTTTGCGTCAGAGGTATTGGAAATTGATTCAAAGGATAAACCCGTAGAATGCACCATGAAAGTTTCGGAGGTATTCCGGATAACATCATCGTTGGCACTTTGAATACGCAGGCGATAGTTTTCGGAGGCGATTAGTGGTGTCCAGAAATAGGAGCGTTCGGAGGCGGAAACGGTTGGAATAACATCACTCCAGGTAGAGCCTCCATTATAAGTATATTGAATATTGATTTCTGAAAGATCGACGGCTTCCCAAGTGATTTCGATAGCACTATCAGTACAAAATTCTTCTCCGCCAGTAGGTGCTAAAATCTCGATAGACGATTGGTCAGTTATCGGGTCTCCGAGATTCTCGCAGGCCGAAAAAATGAACACAACCATAAGCAATGCGCAAAGGATTTCTACCTTTCTACCGAGAGAAAAGGTCCCTTGAGGCTTAGCTTGCGACAAAAATAACGGATCCATAACGAGTCAAAATTACAAGATACAGGTTTAAAAGTCCAGTTTCGTCCGGCTTTTAACCAAAAAATAGAGCCCTGTTATGGGGGTTGGAGCTAGAAGACAATTAATGGAGGCTTACTTTTTAGTACAAGTATAGCCGGCGTCTTCAAGAGCATCGACCGTTAGTTGGTAGGATGAATTGTCAGGATATGCCTCTCGGCAAATTTCTGAGGTTCCAACATTTTCCAGCTCACAGATGTGGCATTCGTCCTGTCT
>JBCDIO010000768.1:0-2250 GCA_038748815.1 Bacteroidota bacterium | reverse complement strand
TGTGCAAAGTCTACTCCTAAACCACCACCGGATACCCAGCCGGAGGAATCAACCTCTGAGGCACTAGCGGCATTAATCTCATTCAAGCGGTCAGCACCAGCCTGGGCTATCGCATTTTGAGCGGTGAATAAACTAAGGACAGCAAGAAGTACAAAGAACTTTTTCATAGTGAGCAATTTTTTGGTTATACGTTTTTGATTGTGCTGCATAGGAGCAACAGCCTTTTATGTCGTTGTGACGTAAAGTTCAAGTTTCAGGAGGGCCTACGATAGCCCTAGGCAATTTCCAATTCTAGTTTAGGGAACCCCAGACAGGGTCGTTTTTCCGGACAAGTAGTATTAATGCTTAATCAAAGATCTCCACGTTTTCGGAGGTTAGCTTACTCAATGGAATGATGATTTGACGATCATTGCCCTTTATGGTGATAGAAGTATTATCAATGCCCACTACTTGGCCTTCGACATCTTCAATACGGATTCGGTCGCCAATCTTTACTTTGCTTTTGCTATAAAAAGAGGCAATAAAATTGGCCATCATGTCTCGCGAAGCGAAGCCATAGCCGAAGGAGAACGCCAATACGGCCCCTCCAATAATCACAGTCAGATTCGATTGGATGAAATCTGTATTGATCCTTGCTTGCCCTAGGGCGCTCATAGCAACGGCTATGAATAGAAAGTAAAACACCACATTGGCAATTAGGTTCGCTGACGGAATTCCTAAAGATCGGCAAGCGGTAAGCACCAGATTTTTAATAAAGTCGGAAAACAAGAGTCCTAACACTAACACGATCAGTGCGGTAATGAGGTTCGGAACGTAGTTAATGATATCGGTCATTAACTGTGAAACCTGCGGCATTCCCAAGAGCTCCGTAGAAGCCATCGCCACAATCAGCATCATTAAGTAATAAAGGATACTAGATAGAAGCTGACTCGGGAAGATTTTTATGTTGGCGCGTTCAACCAATTCGATTGAGTTTAGACTTTCCGCCAATTTATCTATGCCCGTCGCGGCCAATAATCTCTTTACCAAGCGTCGAATGGAGCGAGCAATGATCCAGCCGATCAATAAAACGATCAAAGCTCCGAGAAACTGTGGAATCCCGGATACTACTGAGCTAATCAAATCAGTCAGCACTTTAATCAAATCGATACCGTCGTTGGCGACATTAGCTTGTAGAAAAACGAACTGCATAAACACGGACCTTTTTTTACTAGAGGCAGGGAGATTTACTCCATGCTCATTATTAGCAATTAAGCCGAAAGATTCGGCGGACCACTGGGTGGTCGATTAGGGTCTACCCCAGGCGTATTGGGGGTATGTGGCCCTTGTTTGTTGGGCTCCGTTGGAGCATCTCCACCGGACATACGCACAAACAAATCAAACAAACGCGGGATATACAACTCTACGATATTCCCAATGAAGCGAAATACGCCAAGGTTTGCTTCCACGTTTTCACGAATTTGTGGAGGTGGTTGAAATTCCCGCTCCATGTCATCTTCGAGATCATGAAAATTCCTGCTCATTCTTTCTCCTCTTTAACGATGGATCCGCATTTTGGAAACACCTGAAATGAAGTAATAGAGTCCCTCGTTAGTGCTCGATAATCAGATCGAACAACTACTAAAATGGGGAACGCCGGTTCGTATTTCCAAACTCTGTAGTGGAAGACGTTGGGCGGAGATTACCGTAGGATGAACTGGAATTTAAGTTTGTTACTAATACTCCAGGGCATCCTGATAT
Source organism: Bacteroidota bacterium (assembly GCA_038748815.1). Lineage (GTDB taxonomy): Bacteria > Bacteroidota > Bacteroidia > Chitinophagales > Saprospiraceae > JBCDIO01. Next base: position 510 of record JBCDIO010000768.1, on the reverse strand, counting down.
TTTTCTTTATAGACCGTAGTGGCTTTGTGTTTAGCCCGTTTGATCTTCATTTTGATCGCACTCTCGGTTTTACCAAGAACGGATGCAATTTCTTTGATTTGCATGTCATCTTGGTATTTCATCAGTAAAACCGCTTTGTCACCCACTGGGATATCATTCAATACTTTCTTCAACTGTTGCACTTTGATCTGAAGTAGCTCTTCATCCGGTACTTCTTCGACAATATCCGGAGCTCGTTCCATCTCATCAGAGAAAATGGCTCGATTCTTCTTATTTCGCCGAATCATATCAATACAATAGTTATAAGAGATTGAATATACCCAAGTTGAAAATTTAGATTTTTCACTAAACTTGGACAGATTCATGAAAATCTTGATAAAGATTTCCTGGGCGGCATCTTGTGCTAAATTGGGTTCTTTGAGCAAAGAAATACATCGACTATACACCTTGGTGGCGTATCGATTGTACAAGCGATCAAAGTACATCGAATTTTGCGTTTCGAGGTACAGC
>JBCDIO010000767.1:0-2255 GCA_038748815.1 Bacteroidota bacterium | reverse complement strand
CCGTAGTGGTAGCGAGCATCGGCAAACAATTGGCCGGAGCCTACTTGGAACGCCACACCACCACCGGCAGTCGCACCGACTTCAAAGCGTTCGTAATTAATGGTTTCTTAAGGAATATCCGTGGTGAATAAATCGAATTCAACGATCACCTTAGCCCGGGTGGTCAATTGTCCACTGGTAGCGTACCCAAAAGTTGGACCACCAAGGACGTAGCCTTTTACTACTTCGTTACCGAATTTTGCTTTTAACATCAAAGGGGCTTCGATATAATTGAAGCGAGAAATGGCAGTAGCACCGATAGGAACTGGGAAATCGAACAAGGTCAAATCGTAGCTTTCGTCGATCTCAAATCCTTTTTGGGTATAGACCACTTCTCCTTGAATACCAAAGTGATCGGTTAATTCTAATTCACTGACTAAACCGATATTAAAAGAGGGAATCTGTTGAAAATTTGGGAGGGCATCGATGTCATCTAAAATGGCAGGACCCGTTACATTGACAAAATTAGCACCTCCTTTGACACCGAGGTATATATTTTGTGCTGAAAGGCCAACGGCGATAAAAACGAATAAACCTGCCAGCATACTTTTTGCAATCAACTTCATAGAGCCAGTTTTTAGTGATTTCTACAATACTTGTTTGAACGTTTAGAGCTCTTATTATCAAGCAACCGGAGGCAAGATGGACGGAAAAATCGTTAAGCGAGGTTAAGTACTCGTTATTAGATTTTTAAAATTTAACGAGCAATAGAGAAAATGTGTGAAAGAACGTGAAAGGCAGGGTACAGTTGTTAAAGAACGATAACAGTCTTGAATGGAATAAGCCACTCAAAAGCCTCTTGACCCGCTCATTTATGGAAAATATTTCTTTAATTTGGCTTCACACAAATGCCCTAATCAAGCAAAACCACCACGCATGACCATAAATCCGTTCCAAGCAATTTACCCGCGGGTAGATTATATCACTTCGGCGGAAATGTTCTTCAGTACTGTTAAGGAAGACTTCAACGAATACGCAGCTTCTGGATTCTTCAACAAATCGTACAACGAAAGTATGTACGTGTATCAGATACATCGAAATGACCGCACTTACACTGGAATCTTAGCCTGTACTGCCATCGAAGACTATCGAGAGGGAAAAATCGTCAAACACGAACATACAATAGCCTCGAAGGAACAACAACAATTACACTTGCTACTGCGCCGCAGAGCTATGGTTAAACCCGTGTTACTGACCTACCCAAAAGTTGATCAGATCGACCAGTTTCTGGCACAAGCAATGGAGGAGCGTATCCCTTTCCTAACCATCAATTTCAAAGAAGAAAACGAACAGCATATCTTCTGGGAAATCACCGATGGGGATTCTATTAAGACCCTGCAGGACCTTTTTTCCCAGCGGGTACCTCACGCTTACATTGCCGACGGGCACCACCGTACCTCTGCCACCTCCGTGGTAGCCGATCGAAGTCCAGATCCCCAAAAAGCGGCGGCCTATAAAAAGCTACTAACCGCCTACTTCCCGACCAACGAACTGGAAATCTTTGACTTTAATCGAGTCATTGAGAGTTTGGGTGATTACTCTACCACCCAGTTTATGGCCTATCTTTCCCAAATTCTAGATATCAGTCCGATCAATGGTCCTACCAAACCGTCCAAGAAGCACGAAATGGTGCTCTTTTTGAACCACGAGTGGTATCGACTGAGCTGGAAAAAGCGCATTCTCAAAAAGCACCAGGAAGGGGCAGAATCACTCGATGTGTTCTTACTCAATCACTATATCCTCAAAGGAATCTTGGACATTGAGAATGTACGATCCGATCAGCGGGTTAAATACGTGGAAGGAAAACGCGGAATGGATGGATTCAAAAATCGGGTATTAAAGGTAGAGAACCGCGTTGGTTTTTTGCTCTTCCCGATTGAAATGCAAGAATTCTTAGACATATCCGATCGAGGGCAAGTACTGCCCCCCAAATCCACCTGGTTTGAACCCCGCATGAAAAATGGCTTAATTGTCTACGAATATTAAGATCTACTTTAGGTCCAGAAGCTTGAATGATGACCTAAAAATGAATGGTTTTTTGTCCCTTTGGCTAAATCTTTTGTAACATTGCCGCAGCTAGATTGCTCCCTAGAAAGGTAAGCTGAACCAATCCTGACTGATCTATTCTCATAAGTAACTGAGCTGTATCATGCGTAAAATCTCTGCTGATCTAATCATTCCTGTTCATTCTGCCAGTATCGAACAAGGAGTCGTTG
>JBCDIO010000766.1:0-2262 GCA_038748815.1 Bacteroidota bacterium | reverse complement strand
GCTGCGAAGGTATTGATCTGGTCTTCGTCGGATTTTACAAAATCAACTCCTTCAATTGGATTGTACTCAATGATATTGACCTTGACCGGAAAACGTTTGCATAGCTTTACCAGTTTTTGGGCATCTTCAATTTGATCATTGAAGCCCCGGAAAGTGATATACTCGTAACTGATCCGATTCTTCGTGGTCTGATAGAAATAGTCCAGGGCATCCATTAAAACCGCTAGATTGTTATTCGAGTTAATGGGCATGATCTCATTGCGCTTAACATCGTCGGCAGCGTGGAGCGAAAGAGCTAAGTTGAACTTTACCCCATCATCCGCTAAACGGCGAATCATTTTACCAATGCCTGCAGTACTCACCGTAATGCGCTTGGGAGACATATTTAGGCCGTCGGGAGAAGTGATCAAATCAATGGAGCGTAAGACATTCTTGTAGGCCAGTAATGGCTCTCCCATTCCCATGTATACGATATTGGTTAACGGGTGTCCAAAGTGCGCTTCGGATTGAGCGTTCACCATGACCACCTGGTCGTAAATTTCACCTGGATCTAAATTTCTAACCCGATCCATTTGACCGGTGGCGCAAAATTTACAGGTAAGGCTGCAGCCCACTTGAGAAGATACACAAACGGTGAAGCGTCGGTCTCTAGGGACGGGGATTAAAACCGATTCTACAAGATGCTCGTCGTGCAGAGTATAGCGAGACTTAATGGTTCCATCATTACTATTTTGCACTTTGTCCGTAACAATTGGGCGAATTGTAAATTGGGCTTGTAATTGTTCCCGGAGCCCCTTAGACAGGTTGGACATTTCGGCAAAAGAACGAGCCCCTTTCTTCCATAGCCATTCATAGATCTGTCGACCCCGAAACTTCTTCTCACCCATCTCCACCACAGCGGCTTCCAGCTCACTCTTCGAGAGGAGCCGAATATCTTTTTGCTTCATTGTTTCTGCCATACTGCAAAATTAGGCATTTTGCGGGCAAAAATCTGCTTTGGGCCTAAGCCTTAGGTAATTGTATCGTAAAGGTAGTTCCAACTCCTTCTTCCGAACGCTTCACAAAGATCTTTCCCGTATGGTACTTTTCGATGATCCGTTTGGCCAGAGATAGTCCTAGTCCCCAACCTCTTTTCTTAGTCGTAAAGCCCGGTTGAAAGACCGTGCGAAATTTATTAGGGGGGATTCCTTTTCCAGTATCCGAAATATCGATATATACATTTTGATCATCATCGTATACCTCGGCGGTGATCTTACCCTTTCCGTCCATAGCATCTAACGCATTGCGCAGAAGGTTTTCGACGACCCAATCAAATAAAGGTGGGTTGATATTGACCAACATAGGGGGACTATCCGGAGCCGGAAAATGGAAAGACACTTTGCGAGGAGCCCGACGTTCCATGTAAGAACGGCATTCTTCCATTTCGGAAAAAATATTGATCGGTTGTAGTTCCGGAGCTGAACCAATTTTGGAAAAGCGCTCAGCAATTAGCTCTAGACGGGTTACGTCGTTGCGCAATTCCTGGGTCACTTCTAACACCTCTTCATCATCTTCTCGAATCAACTTTAAGTGTTCGATCCAGCCTATAATAGCAGACGTAGGAGTACCTAATTGATGCGCTGTTTCTTTGGCCATTCCAACCCATACTCGGTTTTGTTCGGCCCGGCGGGTAGAACTAAAGCCCAAATATCCAAAAAGGATAAAAGCAGCAATCAATACCAATTGTACTACCGGGAAGTATTGCAGCATGGTCAGCAAAGTCGAATTTCGATAGTATATCTTTTGGGCAAATCCTTCGATGGGAACGACCCCATCCTCGATCATTCTGGCTAATTCTTTCTCTAGGAAGACCCGATTGGTATCTCTGGCGGGACCAAAGTTCAAGGCATCTACAATACTGCCTGTTTCACTGACCAGAATAAGGGGAATCGTCTGGTTGGCGGAGAGAATTTCCGTTTGCAAGGTAAAGTCACAACAATTTTCACATCCCGTAAGGGAAGGACGGTTAATATCCTCGAGAGCCCGCAACCAATGCTGTACTTTATTGCGTTCCTCATTGGCCAACTTGCCGGTGAGGTAGTTCGTATAAAACAAGGAGATCAGCACGATCACCACTCCCGTAACTCCGAGATACCACTTCCAATGGGACTTTCTGGTATATATGTCCATACTAATTTTCAGTCAGTTAATAAGGTGTGATTCGAAGTATTAGCTCAGGAAAACTTCCGCCAAATTTCTTCCCAGCATTCGTACAGGACCTTG
>JBCDIO010000765.1:0-2277 GCA_038748815.1 Bacteroidota bacterium | reverse complement strand
TAGAAAAGGCTCTGGAAGATCAATGTAGTCGTAATTAAAATTGATTGCTAAAGCGCCGTAGGGTTGGAAGCGATAATCTAGGCTTCCGTTCACTCCGTAACGAAAACCGTTAAAATACTGCCCCGCACGGGGATTGAGTCGCATACTTAATTTGCGACGCCGGTCGGTACGAAAAGAAAGTTGGGTTGACCAAAACCGGTAATCGGTATCCTGAGCCAATTGCACCGAGTCCAATCCGGTTGGATCGAAAGCATCAAATAGGTAGATATAGTCATAATTCACCGTAGCCCGAGCCGAGCTATTATTGGTAAACTCCACATCCCAGAACAGTTCAGCTCGTACATCAGTCACACCAATCTCCGGATCCCAGATCTGGCCGTAATCTACGCCGGGACCATGCCGATTTACCGGACCTTTTTGCGGAAAAAAGAAGGCCCGAGCCGCAGGATTGATCCGAATAAAACCAGTCCGCGGCACAAAACCAACCTCAGCGTTAAAATCTTCATCGACCCATTGGTGTCGCCAAGAGGCCCGCCAATTCCGGACACTATATTCTAGAAAGGCACCGTGCTGACCACCATCGAAGCCATTACCCTCCGTTTGAGAATGGTGGTAAAAGACTTTACCAACCCATCGATTGTCCGCAGAGGCCAGATTATAATCCAATCCGAGCACCCGATTGTGTAAATTGTAGCTCTCGCTGGTATCGGCTCGAAATGCTTGTTTATTGACGGCAATCAAGCCGATATTGGATCGAGAAAACAGCTGGCGCTGGACGGCCGCTACCGTATAATTATACCCGGGTAAGCCCCCTTCATCGATGGCAGCCGCCTGCATATTTAGCAGACCTACCCGCCAATTTTGGTTGGGTTTTCCACTCAACCGAAGTCCAAAAGGAATTGCATTTTGAATATTTTGCCCAGTCGAAGTGTCTTGGGCTACCCCGATCCTCCGGGAGAAGAAGGGATTCATTCTACCAAAGCCAAAGTCTCCAAATAAATCCGCATTCTCCAAAAAGAACTGCCGTCGCTCGGGAAAGAAAAGCTCAAAGCGACTCAAGTTTGTCTGCTGCCGATCCACTTCCACTTGCGAGAAGTCTGGATTTACGGTCAAGTCTAAGTTCAACCCAGAAGTTATACCAATCTTTGCATCTCCACCTACTCCCCAAAAGGGATTCATCTGACCATCGCCTTCTGCAAAATCTTGATCCATTCCGCCCGAAATATAAGGGATCAAGGATACATTGGTGCTCGTCTTAGCTAAGGGCTCTTGCCAGATCATATCGCCCATAAAGGCGAGGTTGAAGATCCACTGATTACGGGGAATTTGTACCCAAGTGGTACGTTCATTACTTTGAGTATCGAAGCGATAGCAATTGAATCTCCATACCTTACTCCCGTCTTTAAAGCGAAGTGTTTTGAAAGGTATAACTAACTCTGCGGTCCAGTAATCATCTTCGATATAAGCTTCTCCATCCCAACGATTATCCCAGGAGGTAGAAAACCCATTAAGGGTACCACCACCGCCAGAAATGAGGGCTTCGCGACGGACTCCATAGGGATTAATACCAAATAAAAAAGCATTGGTTTTATCATTGAAGGTATCGAACATCAAGCTGATGTTGTCGTTTCCTCCGGCTCGGTAATCCCTTCGTAGAGAAGGCGTTACATAGTTTCGTCCAGGAGCGTAGCAGCGAACCGCAACGTAGAGGTTCTTATCATCATAAGCCATCCAAATCTCCGTTTGGTAATCGGCCTGAACACTATCTACGGGGAAGTATTGCCAGAATGAATCCGCTGTAGCCGCTTGATTCCAGGTTACTTCGGTTAATCGCCCGTCTAATTCAATCGCATCGACTAAAGGAATAACCCGAATCGATTTATTCGGAGAAAGCGTTTGTGCCTGCATACTAACTGGAAGTAACAGCAGGCACGAAAGCCAGAAAAAATTCTTCATACTAATTCCTGCACATTCATAACCAGAAGTCACAAGACTTCGAGTGGTTAGGGAAACAACACCAAAAGTAATGGAAAATAGGGCCCTATTGTTGCTAGAATTAAGAATAATCGTCGCATAGTCTGAACAAGACAATGTGGGTAATAATTGCCAGAGGAGAAGGGGAAAACGGTGGATTTAGCAGATAGATAAAAGTTGCTACCCACCCAAGGTGGGCAGCAACCGCGTGAATTAGTATGAAAAAAACTATCTCAATACGAGGTCAATACGAGGAAGAGCCAGAATACTCACTGGACCATCACTTCTACATGCTAGACCAGG
>JBCDIO010000764.1:0-2280 GCA_038748815.1 Bacteroidota bacterium | reverse complement strand
GTTGAATTGGGCCTATAAAATTCGTCGAGTATTTCCATACCGATCATTTTACACCCAATTTTAGGACTCTCTTTTCAGGAGAGTGGCTTTTGCGTTTGCACATATTAGCCACCTCAAGCAACTGTTGAAAGAGAACAAATGCCAGTATTAAAACACCAACAAGCTTTTTCCCTCGAATCTGGGCAAGTTCTGCTAGAATTGGATATCGCTTATCGGACTTACGGAACTCTGAATGAGGCTCGGGACAATGTGATCTGGGTAGCCCACGCGCTTACCGGTAATGCCGAAGTTGCCGACTGGTGGAAAGGACTTTTTGGACCCGGGAAGGTGTTAGATCCAACGCGTTATTTCATCATTTGTGCAAATATGTTAGGGTCCTGCTATGGAACAACGGGGCCCGCTTCTATCAATCCCGTTACCCAAGAACCGTACGGACGCGATTTTCCGTTGGTCACTATTCGGGACATGGTGAAAGCACATCAGCTCTTACGAGCTCATCTGGGCATTGATCGAGTCTTGTTGGGGATTGGTGGATCGATGGGTGGACAGCAACTCCTAGAGTGGGCATGTGTAGAACCTACCTTCTTCAAAAAGCTTTGCGTACTGGCCACCAATGCTGTTCATAACCCCTGGGGAATTGCCTTTAATGAAGCTCAGCGTATGGCCATTGAGAGTAAGGTGGCACTCGGAGCGGAGACGGGCCTGGAAGCTGCCCGAGCGATTGCCATGCTTTCCTACCGAAACTACCAAACCTACAATCGGACACAGGGAGAACAAGGAACGGAGAAATTAGATAACTTTCGAGCTTCTTCCTACCAACGGTACCAGGGGATGAAACTATCACAGCGGTTTGATGTGTGGTCGTATCACACCTTAACCAAAGCGATGGATAGTCATGATATCGGCCGCCGCCGCGCGTCGCCCGAGGAAGTACTACAGGGAATTCGTTCGGAGACCCTAGTGATCGGCGTACGAAGTGATATTTTATTTCCACCGCAGGAGCAACTGTTCTTGCAGTCCCACATTCAAAATGCTTCGATTAAACTGATCGATAGCCCGTACGGACACGATGGCTTTCTAGTCGAAACCCCCATATTGGGTCAGCTATTACAGCGTTTTATAGATAATCAGCAACCAAAATCTACATCCATTTCCCTTTGGTCGGTTGGCAAGAATACCCAACGGGCACTTTCTACCCATGGACTACCGGGAACGGAACCTTTTTAACCAATAAAAACAGTTGAAAAATGGCTATTCGTTTAGGCGACATCGCCCCTGATTTTCAGGCAAAAACTACGCAAGGAGACATCTCATTTCACCAATGGTTAGGGGAGTCTTGGGGGCTCCTGTTCTCTCACCCCGCTGACTTTACTCCTGTATGTACGACAGAGCTAGGTCGTACTGCTTCTTTAAAAGAACAGTTCGATCAGCGTCAGGTGAAGGCGATTGCACTGAGTGTAGATCCATTAAATGAGCATTTGGACTGGATTAAGGATATCGAGGAAACACAAAATGTGGAGATGAACTTCCCCATTATTGCCGACGAAGATCGTTCGGTAGCGGAATTGTACGATATGATTCATCCAAATGAAACCGAAAAATTTACCGTACGAACGGTCTTTGTGATCGACCCGAATAAGAAAGTACGGTTGACTTTGACCTATCCACCCTCTACCGGTCGGAACTTCGCGGAAATCCTACGGGTTATCGACTCTTTGCAGTTGACCGCCGGATACAGCGTGGCCACGCCGGTTGATTGGGAAGATGGGGAAGATGTGGTGGTTTCTCCCTCGATTCCAACGGAAGATATTCCGGATCGATTCCCTAAAGGGCACACCGTAATAAAGCCTTATTTACGGATGACGCCCCAACCAAATAAAGACTAATCCATAATCACCAGAAATTACTTGACTGCTCCGGTGTTCTTAGAAACATCGGGGCTTTTTTATCGTGCATAAGCTACCTTTGGCTCTATGAAAATTCTCTTGCTCAATCAACCACACCCCGTTCTTGCCGAGTTACTATCGGCTGCTGGAATGGAGGTCCACGAGGCGTATATTACCCCCTTGGAGGAATTATATACCATTATCGACCAATACCAAGGCATTGTGTTACGTAGTCGAATTCAAATTGACCAACCATTTATTGATAAGGCAAGTCAATTGAGGTTTATCGCGAGAGAAGGCGTTGGGCTCGAGCACATTGATGTAACTTACGCCGAGGGGAAAGGCATCAAAGTCATTATTTCTCCCGAAGGGAGTCGAGATACGGTAGGCGAAC
>JBCDIO010000763.1:0-2286 GCA_038748815.1 Bacteroidota bacterium | reverse complement strand
ATCATCGCCGCCACTTTAGCGTATGAATAAGGAAGGGACTTCCCCAAGGTTTCTTTGAGAATGAGTAATTGGTATTTCTTCCAAGCGGGTCGGAAGAAGGTGCTAATTCCCAAGGCCGTTGGTAAGAGTTTCAGATTCGGGAAACGTCGATCCAGTCGGGCGATTTGTTCCAGAATGGGGAATCGGGCGGGAATTTCGCCCATCGCCGTAACCAAGCGATGCATGATCTCGGGTTCGTCCAGGGTATTGGCCAGAGGCTCGCTGATGGGATGTCTAAGATGGAAGAAATTCTTCGGAAACTCCAGGTTAAAGAAGGTCGCCTCCATCTTCTCAAATTGCGACTGCGCCGGTAATACGTAATCCGCCACTTGCGCGGTCTCAGTCATGGCTACATCAATCACTACGGATAACTCTAGCTTCTCGTAGGCTTTCCGCTGGGCATTGGTATTCGCGTAGGTAGCCACGGGGTTGGCACTATCGACAATCAAAGCTCTTAGCCGGTCGGGGTGATCTGTATCGATTTCAAGGGGCAGTATATTGGGAGGAAAGAGTTTACCGATGCCCCTCATCTTGGTAACCTGGGTCGTTACTTCTCCGGCTTCCGGTTCTTTGGAGTGGCCCACCAATGGAAAGAATAAGGTATGGAGACAGTTGGTTCCCTCGCGACCAAAGTGCCCAGTAATTAGGAAGAGAAGCCTAGCTAGATAGGCGTTCAAGGTACTATTATGACTTTGTTCAATCCCTAAGTCGGAACGCAGGGCAAAGGTTTTTGCTTTAGCAATTCCCTGCGCCACAGTCTCGATCTGCACGAGAGGTACTCCACTCATTGTCGCATATTCGGCTACCGGAATTTGCTGGAAGTGCGGTTTGATCTGTTCAAATCCGACGGTACGCTCCCGGATAAAATCAGCATTCTCCAAACCATTCTGGACAATGTATCCCAACAAGGCTGCCAGGAGAAAAGCGTCTTTACCGGGTCTAACCTGCAGAAAAATGTCCGCTTTCTTGGCGGTTTCACTCTCGCGGACGTCCACTACCACCAGGGTTTTTTCTTTGTTGCGCGCAACTTCATTAATGGTAGGGCGAGCTTTGGGAATCCCGTGCGATTGCAAGGGGTTAGCCCCCAGGATCATCACATATTCCGCTTCGGCTACCGCTTCGCAGTAATTGGTGTTTTGTCGTCCAAAGAGGAATCCATTCACCCAAAAGTTGCCCGTTTTCTCTTGGGCTAGTGAAGCGTAGATATAAGGCGTATCGCAAGCTGCCCGCAGCATAGCGCCAAAGACACCGCCCAAATGGTTGCCTTGTCCTCCACCGCCGGCGTAAGCGATCCTCTTTCCGCCGTAGGTATCCCGAATATGTACCAGACGATCGGCAATCTCTTGAATAGCCACTTCCCAAGACACCTCTTCAAAGCTACCATCGGGGCACTTGCGCAGCGGGCTGGTTAATCGTACCTGATTTTGGTAGTATTCCAGACGGGTCGCTTTTTGACAGAGGTAACCTTCAGATACCGGGTGCTGCTCATCGCCCCGTATTTTGCCAAAGGACCCTTGCTCATCTTGCTCAATGGTCAGGCCACAATTCTGGTTACAGAGTATACAGGCAGTTACTTGTGATTCCATAAAATCTAATTTAGGCAGGTCTAACACAGGTGGGGCTTCCTTCAAGATACGGATTAGTTATTGACTCCTCCGTCAAATGCCATTAAGCGGCCTCTTTCCAACCAAAAATCCTCCATAGAATAATTGCTCTATGAAGGATTCGTTATTTGGGACAAGCAAAGTCTAGCGAAAAGAGCTTATTAGTTGAATCTTACCGACCATATGCCGATTAAAATTAGCTAACTGCTCGGCTGGAATCCAATACTCCAGATGATGATCTAAGCCTACCTTTTGGACCTGATAGTCTTTTAAAAAGGCATCAGCGATCTCAAAGGTAACAACGTGGCCGACCCCATAGCTTGGAACATTCCATTGCTTGGTTATTTCTTCGGCGTATCCTTGATTCAAAACTGGATAAAAGATTGGTTGGCCTATCAATCGAGGTGGAAAGGCTTGCCAGTTTGCTTGAATAATTAAATCCAACTCAGCTTGGTTTACGGGGCGAAATAATTGCATGATTTCATTTTCCCTCAATAACCTCAGATACTCTGAGGGAGTTCCTAACCCAAGGGAAAATCAAATAAATACAGAGCTACATTGGTTCCAAACTCATCACATAATCGAATTATAGGAGGTAAATAGGCTGGTATTCCAAGCCACTAGGCGTTCGTTTTGCACTTCT
>JBCDIO010000762.1:0-2294 GCA_038748815.1 Bacteroidota bacterium | reverse complement strand
ATGAATATCCATTGGTAAAAGTGGAAATTTCTGATCGTTCTCACCCGTTCTTTACCGGTAAGATGAAGTTTGTCGATACCGCTGGTCGTATCGATAAGTTCAATAAGAAATTTGCCAAGTTTGGTAAGAAAAAAGGCTAGGCCTTTCTTCTTTCTTATAAAAGACCTGCTCCTTGCCGAGCAAAAAGTCCTAACCTGGAATGGGTTAGGACTTTTTTTTTATAATATTGCGTAGTAGAATATCTAGGGCTGTGAAAACCATCCCACCGTTATTTGATTCACCCGTTCTTCTTTGAAGATTAGAGACCGTATGAAGAATATCATCTTATTTGATAGTGATGTTCGAGAGCACTTGTTGCCCCTAACCTTTACCCGCCCCGTCTGCGAATTACGCGTTGGAATCCTTACCATCCGTGAGAAATGGGAGCGTGCACTAAGCGGCAAAGCTTCTTACATTACCCAGGAATATCTTAGTGATAAGTATGAGATTTCGATTAGCCAAGAAAACTGGGTGATCAATGGATCTATTCTGCCTAATCCACAACTTTTGGCAGAAATTGAACGCTTAGGTTCCGATGAAGCTCTGTTATATAAGGATGAACTGATTGCAGCTAAACTGGGCCGAGAGCAGTTTGGTCTATTGATGAAAGAGGAGGATAATCAGGAATTGGTAGGCCGAGAAATAGAAGGAGTTGAGATTGCCAGAATCAATCGCCCCTACGATATTTTCAGGTTGAACCACCAGGAAATTGAGGCAGATTTCAATCGAATAACCGAAGGCCGCCGCTCGCAGGAACTGTCTTCTACCAACCAAGTGATCGGACCCCAAGACCGAATCTTTATTGAACCGGGTGCGAAGGTAGAATGTGCTGTATTGAATGCGGAGTCTGGACCCATCTACATTGGTAAGAATGCGGTAGTAATGGAAGGTTCGCTCATACGGGGTTCCTTTGCACTTTGCGAAAATGCCCAAGTCAAAATGGGGGCTAAGATTTACGCAGGTACGACTATTGGTCCCTGGTCGAAGGTTGGTGGTGAAGTTAGTAATTCGGTTATTCAAGGTTATTCAAATAAAGGGCACGATGGTTTCTTAGGGAATTCTGTTCTTGGCGAATGGTGCAATTTGGGTGCCGATAGCAATAATTCGAACCTTAAAAACAACTATGCAGAGGTTAGACTGTGGGATTATGCCACAGGGTCTTTTGCAAAAACCGGGCTTCAATTTTGTGGCTTAATCATGGGGGACCACTCCAAGTGTGGGATCAATACCATGTTTAATACCGGCACTGTAGTTGGGGTGGGGGCGAATATCTTTGGTAGCGGTTTCCCCAGAAACTTTATACCCTCCTTTGCATGGGGAGGAGCTAGTGGCTTTACGACGTTCAACGTAGAAAAAGCGATCAAAACCGCCGAGCTCGTGCTAGACCGTCGAGGAAAGACCTTAAGTCCGGAAGAACGTATCATTTTCTTGCGCGTTTTTGAAGATACGGCTCAGTACCGTCGGTGGGAAAAGAAGCCAGAATAAAAGCGACTCTTTAGTGAAGCAACCTCGTTGGAAGATCTTTCTGAGTTATTTGGTAGAATGGCACCTTGAAAGTGCTCCTTCTCCCTACAATCCGCACTTATACGTGAGTTTAGTACAAGGTCGATACCAACTGTCTACGGCCAATGCTGTTTATTCTTTCGAAGATCTGTACGATAATTTTTCTCGTTCCTTTGATCAACTCGATCTAAAGCGATTACCCGGTAAAGAAACCTTGCTTCTGGGTTTAGGCTTGGGATCTATCCCTTTAATGCTTGAACGTAATTACGAGCAAGCACTACGGTATACCGCCGTAGAGATTGATGAATCGGTAATCTACTTAGCCCAAAAATATGTACTCGACGAACTAAAGGCTCCCATAACTTGTATTTGTGGAGATGCTTGGCCGTTTGTTCAGCAGACCAATGAGCAATTTGCGTATATTGCCATGGATGTTTTCATCGACGATGAAATTCCGAGTCAGTTTCTTGGATCTGATTTTTTAGATATTCTCCAAGACAGACTGTTGCCTGGTGGACTGCTAATGTTCAATCATCTGGCACGAACCGAACGCGATCGGGAATTGGCACAAGATTATTACGATCGGGTTTTTTCAAGTCAGTTTCCCAAACCTTCCTGCCTTTCGGTTGGCGGGAATTACATGATGATCAACGATATTCATTATCTACGACCCGACCTGGATCAAGATCGCCCAGGGGCCGCTAGATAGAAGAAGTCCGCAAAACGAAAGCCGGTATGCTCTATGCCTATTT
>JBCDIO010000761.1:0-2303 GCA_038748815.1 Bacteroidota bacterium | reverse complement strand
GTATTTTCGAGGGAGAGCTGTAAATCCGATTGCAGATTTTGGACCTGATTCGAATTAATGGCTTTGCGCTTTTCCAGTTCGATGATCTGTTTCTCAATGGCCTGCTGTTCTTGCATGATACCATCGAGGTCGGCCTTCAGGGAACCGTGTTCCCCTTTCACCGCCGCCATCTTCTCTTCAGCGGCCACCAGGTCATCTTCTAGCTTTCCTTCTTGCCGTTTTTCGGTGCTAACCTTTTGGCTGTATATCTCGATTTCCTCTTGGAGGTGGGTAATCTTATGTTCGGCTTGTTGGAGCTGAATGCGAAGTTTTTGCTCATTCTGATCGGCAAATTCCACTTTTTGTTTCAGAATTTGCTTTTCGTTTTCCATCTGGCGCAGCTTCCCAACCACTTGGTTAAGGTCCCGTTGACGATCCGAAAGGGCCTTTTCTTTATCCAGGTTGGCTTTCTTCTCTTTTTCGAGTTGGGCCTCAAATTGGCGCACCTGAATCTCCATGTTTCGATTCTGATCCTCTTGTTCTTGTAGCTGCTTATTTACCTCTTGCTGGCGGGTTTTGATCACGCTGCTTTTGAGAATGGCGAGCTGGACCGATAACTCCTTGTATTGTGCTTTAAGCTCAAAGTATCGTTTGGTACGCTTGGCCTGCTTTTCGAGGGCACTAAGGTTACCTTCGATCTCAAATAGGAGATCCTCTACCCGTTCCAAATCTGCCGTGGTGCTTTTAAGCTTATTAAGAGTCTCTTTCTTCCGCGTCTTGTATTTGGAAATACCAGCAGCTTGTTCAAACATACGTCGGCGGGCATTCTCCTTATCTTGCAAAATATCGTCCACCATACCCAGGGCAATGATGGCGTAGGAGTTCGATCCAATTCCGGTATCCAGAAAAAGGGAAGTAATATCTTTTAATCGGCAGGGTACATTGTTTAAGCGATATTCACTCTCTCCACTGCGGTATAATAGGCGAGAGATTGTTACCGTGTGGTATTCGGTGGGGAGGAGGTTTTTCGTATTCTCAAAGGTTAGAGAAACCGAAGCTAAGCCACTGGCTCTCCGCTTTTTAGTCCCGTTGAAGATAACGCTCGACATCTGGTCTAATCGCAGCTCCTTACTCTTCTGCTCCCCCAATACCCAGCGGATCGCATCCACGATGTTGGATTTACCGGATCCATTTGGACCCACGATTCCGATCACATTCTCATCGAAGTGAATAGCCGTCTGGTTGGCAAAGCTTTTAAATCCCTTTATTTCCAGTGTTTTCAACCTCATAGCCTGCTAAAATAGCTAAAACGATGGTTTCCTGATAGCATCCTTGATTGATTGCGCCTAGCTTTTTTTCCACATGCTGTGGAGAACACTACTTCATGCGGAAGGTCGTCAAGTAGTACAGGGTGGCTCCTTCGTAGTTATGTTGGGTGCGCACTGTCCACTCTCCCTTTCCGGCATAGTAGCAATGCTCAAAGTCCGTATAGCCTTTTTCGGCGTCCAGAATGGTCTCTAATTCCATATATCCATCGGGATTGATGGCTAGAGCTCCCAATTGGTATATGGCATCAAAGCCCACGGTGAGGCCCGCTTCCTCTGGATCTTTTTCAAAGCGTTCTTCGGTTCCGCATAGCAAGATACGGAGGTCATTATTGACTACAATGGGTTGGATTTGTATCGCAGAATACCAGGGACCAGGGGCAATTTGTACCCATTCGATTGCGGCATCTCCTCCATTGATAAAGACGATCTCAATCTTGCGTCCGGTGGGGCGACTTCCGCTAATTTTCAAATCCGTTCCAAACAGTACGTAGGCATCGCCATCGCGAGTTGGAATTACATTGACAAGTGTAGAACGGCCCGTGAGGCTGTTGGTCCGTCCGGTGTATTCAGAGCGCTCTTGATTGGGAAAATGCTCACTCTTAAACCGCATTTTTTCATTGACTAAAATTTCCAGGCTTTCAGCATCTACCCGGGTGAATTGCATCCGCACCAATTCTTGGTACTCCCGATCTGGATAATGGGTGTTTACGTAGATCAGATTCCCCTCCCAATCCAACTGAATAAAATGATCTCGGGTGAGTGCTTTACCGTCAAAAACACGCACCCGGTCGGTAGTCCCATCGGCTTGCACCCGGTAGATATAGGTTTTGTATCCTTGCATGAATTCTCCCTTCGATTTTACTACCTCAATACGGTTCTTTTCGTACAATTTAACCAGGAAGAAGGAGGTTCCTCCATCGTTGACTTGGGCTTGGGTAATAACGACACTCCGAAAGGGGTGATTGATTCGAAAGTCGGTATTGATTACTTCTCCGC
>JBCDIO010000760.1:0-2303 GCA_038748815.1 Bacteroidota bacterium | reverse complement strand
GCAAAATGGGACCCCGTGCCGACCATGCTTACCCCAAATCATACCCGCACTGTAAAAGGGTTTATGGGCCAAACGACGGCCTTTCGAAATGAGTACCTAAAGTCAAATATTCTGATATTGGGAGAAAACAAACCGGCATCCGAGGTTCGCTACATCCACGGAACAGCTGGCCAAGGAACTTTTACATATTACGGAGGACACGATCCGGAAGATTACCGACATTATGTGAATGATCCGGAGACGGATCTGAATTTGCATCCAAATTCTCCGGGGTATCGTTTGATCCTCAACAATGTCTTGTTTCCGGCAGCAAAGAAGAAAAAGCGTAAAACCTAGCCTTTTCTTAGGCCAGCCCTGAGTTCTTCCTTATTTTCGCGGCACAAATGAGCTCTATGAAGAAGATAGCTGCGATCGTACCCATGCGCCATTCTAGCGAACGGGTACCTGGAAAGAATTATCGAGACTTTGCTGGTAAGCCATTGTACCACCATGTGGTAAATAGTTTGCTCCGCTGTGACAAGATCCAAGAAGTAGTCATTGATACGGATAGTCCGACCATTTTAGAGGATGCCGCTGAGCACTTTCCGCAGGTCACCCTTCTAGAACGCCCCGAGCATTTGCGGGCAGGAGAAACGCCGATGAATGATGTACTGCTAAATACGATCAACCAGATCGAGGCTGATTTTTACCTACAGACCCATTCTACCAATCCCTTACTTAGTCCGGAGACGGTTCAAAAGGGAGTGGATCAGTTCTTGGATCAGTTTCCGATCTACGATAGCTTATTCACCGTTACTCGCTTACAGACCCGTCTATGGGACTCCCTGGCCCGAGCCGTAAATCACAATCCAAATATTCTGCTACGGACCCAGGATCTACCTCCGATTTACGAGGAGAATTCCTGTATGTATATCTTCACAAAGGACATTCTCCAACAGCGGCATAACCGCCTTGGAGCACGT
Organism: Bacteroidota bacterium; assembly: GCA_038748815.1. GTDB lineage: Bacteria > Bacteroidota > Bacteroidia > Chitinophagales > Saprospiraceae > JBCDIO01. Next base: position 1,341 of record JBCDIO010000760.1, on the reverse strand, counting down.
CCTTATCTGTTTGAGATGCCGGCAATCGAGGCGCAAGATATTGATGTAGAACTCGATTTTCAGATTGCGGAATTCTTATTTAAGAAAGTCTACGGAGTAGCCTAAGGGCTATCAATGAGTTGATATTCCCTCATCCAATAACCAATCCATATATGGAATACCAAAACCTACTAATTAGCGAAGATGGCCCGATCATTGTGGTTACTCTAAACCGAGAACAAGCCCTGAATGCCTTAAATGGAGAGACCATCAAAGAATTGAAATATTTCTTTGGTACGGATCTACCAGCCCGGGCAGGGGTGCGTGGCGTTATTCTGACCGGTGCGGGATCTAAAGCCTTCGTAGCTGGCGCAGATATCAAAGAATTTGCTGGCCTGGATGCTCCCAAAGGACGGGAACTAGCCCAACGTGGACAGGACGTATTCTTTTTGATCGAGCAAAGTAAAGTGCCCGTAGTTGCTGCGGTGAATGGTTTTGCCTTGGGAGGCGGTTGTGAACTAGCGATGTCTTGTCACTTGCGGATTGCTGGAGAAAAAGCGCGTTTTGGACAGCCAGAGGTAAACTTGGGCCTAATTCCAGGTTATGGAGGTACCCAACGCCTAATTCAATATCTGGGTAAAGGGAAAGCGATGGAGTTAATGCTTACCGCCGATATGATTGGAGCAGAAGATGCTCTGCGGTTGGGTCTAGTCAATCAAGTAGTACCAGCGGGTGAAGAGGTGGCAGCGGCCAAAGCTATGTTGGAAAAAATTGCCACCAAAGGACCGGTTGCTGTACAAAAAGTAATCGAAGCGGTCAATGCCTACTTTGACAAGGCATTGGACGGATTTGCGCTAGAGGTGGAAGCCTTTGGACAGACGACAGCAACCGAAGATTTTCGGGAAGGAACGGCTGCTTTCGTAGAGAAGCGTCCGGCTAATTTCCAAGGGAAATAAAGGACATCATAGGGAAGTACAACTTTTCCTACCCTAGGGTGTACCTAATAGCAATACAAACCCTGCAAGGTAATACAGTATGTCAACGATTTTTTGACAGAAAAACCAGCAGGTAATCCATGTAAACGCAGAAATTGCGGAGCATAACTAATAAAACCATGGTCGAAACAGATATCCTAATTATTGGAGCCGGTCCGGTCGGACTATTCACCGTATTCGAGGCTGGCCTACTTAAGCTACGTTGCCACTTAATCGATGTACTGCCGATTCCCGGAGGACAATTGGCAGAGATCTATCCAAAGAAACCCATCTATGATATTCCCGGATACCCTTCGGTACTGGCTGGCGATTTGATTGATAACTTAATGGAACAAATCAAACCGTTTAATCCAGGTTTTACCCTGGG
>JBCDIO010000759.1:0-2313 GCA_038748815.1 Bacteroidota bacterium | reverse complement strand
GGCACTTTTCACCTTTTGGAATTCTGCTTCAATCTCCCGGATATCCGGAATTTTTATCCCATTCACCTCCCCCATCTTTAGGTAATTAGCCACATTGACCTTACTCTCCGAAAGGTTCATCGTCAGCGTTACCCGACCCGTACCATCCTTTTTTAGGTGTACTTGTTCTTTGATCTCAAAACACCCGGTCAATAGAAAAGAAACCAGGAAAAGCATGCAGTAAACGGAAAAATTCTTCATCGACATTTATTCTTTGGTAGATTCAATACTTTGTAACCCTAATTTCTAACTTTTTGATGGGTTCTTTTGCCCAGTTCGTCGTTACGTGCTCGCCTTTGTAGCTACGGCTACGCGGCTCTGCTGCGGCTTGATCTGAACAAAAATATCCTCGGTCAAAATATTCATTTATTTAAGTTATCAAGTATTCAAGAGACAGCAATATTTGGCTTAGGCTGCGGCTCTTTATAAAAAGAGAACGATTCATCCTAATTCCATATTTAGAAACGGCAGGCAAGCTACCGGTAGTACATGAGTATCCCCCCAAATAAGGTGATCAAAGCGATTAATACCGTCGCCATCCGGATAGAATACTGCATATGCTGCACAAAGGTGAGAATCTCCTCGCGCAAGTGGGGGTATTGAGGCAGAATTTCCTCTTCCATTTTTTTGCGATCAAACAGGTGTCTGGCCCCAAATTCCACCCGATTCTGAACCAATACCTTATACGCTCGTAAGACGCGCACTCTGAAATAGATGTTCAGAAAAAGCATCCCGGCAAAACTGACCAAAACTAGAGTCACTAACAGTATATACATAAAGGCATGGTTTGGGCCCAAAAATACGTTTTTGCTGCTTTCTATTTACAAGGCTTTAGAAAAGAAAACCAGCACTCTCTGGCATCGTACGAGCGTGTTTGGGAATTGAATTCTTGACTGCAATCGGCAAATTTTATCCTGTATGGCGTTAAGCTGGCCTCGTCTATGTCTGCTTGCTCGAACAGCTCGCTGGCACCTTGTTGACAAGCACATGGACTTTGTGTTAACTTTCCCAAACCACTTCGCTTCGGGTATAACAACAAATCCTTATTTTCCCTGTTCATTTTCCACCATTTAAGGAGTCATACAGCCTCCATTACACAATAGAACATCCATGATGCGCGCACTATGCACTCTATCCATTCTTTGGATTTCCTCCTTCTTAATTGCTCAAACTCCATCCCCTACCTTAGAATACTATTTACCCGCAGAGACCTATGATTCCAATATTCCCACTCCACTTGATTACCTGGGTTTTGACTTGGGAAAATGGCACCTTACCCACGATCAGCTAGTGGGTTATTTTAAAGTCGTAGCTGCCGCCAGTGATCGGATTACCTATACCGAATACGGACGATCTTACGAAGACCGCCCTTTGGTGTATTTGACGATCACTAGTGAAAAAAATCACCAAAATCTTCCAGCTATACAGCAGGAGCACCTGGATAACCTAGAGCCCGGTGGAACCGTAAAATCAGAGTACGGTCGACCGGTGGTCGTCTACCAAGGAATGACGATCCATGGCAATGAGCCTAGCGGTGCTCATGCCGCTGTTGCTTTAGCTTATTACTTAGCCGCTTCCCAAACCCAGGCAACCCAAGATCTACTCACGGAATCCGTAATCTTATTAGACCCTTGTTTTAACCCGGATGGTTTTCACCGATTCTCGACCTGGGTCAATTCCAATAAAGGAAACAACCTAGTCATGGACGCCCAAAGCCGTGAGCTCAATGAGCCATGGCCCGGGGGACGTACCAATCACTATTGGTTTGATCTTAACCGGGATTGGCTTCCCGTGCAGCACCCCGAAAGCCAGGGCCGTATTCGGGCCTTCCACGAATGGAAGCCCAATGTCTTGACGGATCACCACGAAATGGGTACCAACTCTACGTTCTTCTTCCAGCCCGGGGTCCCCCAGCGCACCAATCCATTAACGCCCCCCATGAACCAACAGTTGACCGAGAAGATCGGTCGCTACCACGCCAAGGCCTTAGACAAAGTTGGTTCTCTTTATTTCACACAAGAACGCTTCGATGATTACTATTATGGTAAAGGCTCCACCTATCCGGACATCAATGGCTGTATCGGGATTCTCTTCGAACAGGCTAGTTCCCGTGGGCATTTGCAAGAATCGGTCAATGGTCCTGTATCGTTCCCCTTTACCATCCGCAATCAATTTATCACAACTCTTTCTACTTTAGAAGCTTCTAAAGCATTGCGCATAGAGCTATTGGATTACCAGCGGGATTTCTTCCGGAAACAACAAGCCGAAGCCGAG
>JBCDIO010000758.1:0-2319 GCA_038748815.1 Bacteroidota bacterium | reverse complement strand
GGAAGGGATCTTGATAGACGCTATCTACTTAGAAGAATTCCGGAATCGATTATTCTTCCTAATGAAGGAAGGCACCCGCTTACCGGTGCACAATGGCTTCTTGCAATTCGAATCTGGTAGAATTTTACAGGAACTCGAATTGGCTCCGGAAGAAGTGGAGTCGGAAATTTTGAAAGCCGAGCAGAGTAATACATCGGTGATCTACAACGGACAGTTCTTCTTTAAAATCTACCGGAAGCTAGATACGGATATCAACCCTGATCTCGAGCTGGTTCGCTTTTTATCAGAACGGACTGCTTACGAGAATTCTCCACGGTACGGTGGGGGTATTCAGTACGAAAACTCGGATGAGAAATCTTTTACGATCCTTGGATTACTACAGAATAAGATTCCTAACCAGGGGGAAGCTTGGACCATGTTTCTGGAAGAACTCGATCGATACTACGAAAAGGTACTGACGAAGTACCGCAAAGAGGAGGATGTTCCGGATTTAGTCCAACGGGACAAAATCTACTTTGACGACCTTCCGGCCTTGATGCAAAAGCTGATTGGTAGTGTAACCTACGAACGGGTTGTTTTGCTGGCTAAGCGAACGGCCGATATGCATATCGCGTTGAGCCAGGCTCGGGAAGATCAAGACTTTATTCCCGAACGGATCACCCAGCACTACCAACGCTCCATCTATTCGGGGCACCGAAAATTAGTTTCGGATAAACTCAATGCACTAGCCACCCGCATTGATTCCTTACCGGGGCACATAGCCGAGGAGGCCCGGCAGATACTCGATATTCGAGAGGATATCATGACTTGTTTCAGCGAAATTTATGGGCGTAAAATTTTGGCTACCAAGACCCGTATTCACGGCGATTATCACCTGGGGCAAGTACTATTTAATGGGAAAGATTTCTTCATCATCGATTTTGAGGGAGAACCCATGCATACCATTAGTGAGCGTCGGCTTAAAAAGACCCCCTTCAAAGATGTAGCGGGCATGATCCGCTCTTTCCATTATGCGGCCTATGGGCAACTGGCGTTGAATAAGAATTACCGAGAAGAAGATATGAAGTTGCTGGAACAATGGGCCAAGCAATGGTTCCACTATATCCGCCTGATCTTCCTGACCGCCTATCTAGATCGGACGCAGGGGCATAATTTTATTCCAGAAGACCCTGTTAGTTTGAAACTGCTTTTACGGAACTACACGCTAGAGAAAGCTATTTACGAGGTTGGTTATGAAATGAATGCTCGTCCGGAGTGGCTACGCATCCCAATTCGGGGTGTTTTGCACGCTATGGACGATTTTTTTGCCGAAAATAAACCCCCGGCTGAGAAAGAATAGATCATTCTCTGAAAAAAAATATTTGTTCGTTCGCTTCTTGTTTTTGCAATGAAACGTTCTTGAGCCTTGATCCCCCTTTTACAATATTTGGTTTTGCCGACAGAACCTGAATTTAGTTAGGTCACCGGAAGGGCTAATAGCTTTTTCTTCCTTGAAAATCAATTGCATAGGGTATAACTTTATTGTAGTTTTGCATCTTAATGTAAGCTACACACTAAGTGTAGGGTGTAGCTTAATCCCATTAACTATTTGTACATAAACAAGCGATCATGATCAAGAAGCAATTTCTTAAGAGCAAGCCTGTTTGTAAGGCTACCTTTAGCCTTCCTAAAGAAGCGGTTGAAACAGCGAATGAAGTAGCTCTAGTAGGAGACTTCAACGACTGGGATACCGAAAACGGTATCGAAATGAAGCAATTGAAAAACGGAACCTTTAAGGCAACCGTAGAACTAGAAACTGGTAAAGAATACCAGTTCCGCTACCTCATTGATGGAGAGACTTGGGAAAATGACTGGGAAGCGGACAAGTACGTTCCAACTCCCTTTGGAGTAGATAACTCTGTAGTCATTGCCATGAACTAGTCAACTTAGGTGCAAGTTACTGCATTGAACGACATCCCGAAAACAGGCTTCGTCCGGTTTTCGGGATGCTTACTTTAAGCCCAGATAGATAATGATTAACCAAAAGATCCATTTGGCGAGATTATTGTAGGTAATCCATGGATAAGGTTAACGCTATCCGGATCAGGAGAGCCCGTTCAAATCCAAAAAAATCTCATTTGAAAAGGGATTACTTTTTTATTTTTGGTGTAAAAGCCAATCACTCCGCAGTACCGATCAAGGTACTACCCGTTAACATCTCTAACAAAACCAATCCATGGCCAACGTAATTGCGCATTCATTATTGACTGATTTCGATGTAAATCTCTTTCGTGCTGGCAAGCATTTTCGAATCTACGAAAAGCTAGGTAGTCACCCAAT
>JBCDIO010000757.1:0-2323 GCA_038748815.1 Bacteroidota bacterium | reverse complement strand
GTTTCAAGATATTTTGTCTGCCTAAAAATGGACTCATTAGTGCACAAAGCAATGCATCTATTCTAACCAAGGAAGGTCTTTGCTACCGAAATCCACTTTCTTCGTTATTAACCAAATACCAATGAAAACTCAATTGCTCCTGCTTTGTCTGGCAGGTATCTGTTCCCTTTGTCAGTGTACCAATTCTACCGGTTCTTCCCACAGTGATGCTACGAACACCCTAATCCAAGGGGCCACCGGTGCCAGAATGGATTCGTTATTCACGCCCTATTTAGAACAGTTGCGAGTAGCAACGGACAATGAAGCAGCCATAGCGGTTGGGATTACTCAAGGCGAAGAAATTGTGTACGCACGTAGCTTCGGTTTGGCAAACGTTGCCCAAGATATTCCAGCGGATCTGCATACTCTTTTTCACGTCGCTTCTCTTTCCAAACCCTTTACATCTCTCGCCATTGCCACCTTGGTAGAAAAAGGAGCTTTGCGCTTCGATGACCGGCTCGTCGATATTGTACCCGAATTCGAAATGGCGGACTCTAATGATCAAGAAATCACCATTCGGCACCTACTCTCGCATAGTGCAGGAGTGCCCAGGCACGTAGCTACCGACGATTGGCTTAAGCCTTCTTTTGGTCCCCAAGCCGTGTCGGAAAACCTGGAACACGCCCGCTCCTTTGCTTTAGACTTCAAGCCTAGTTCACAGTATAGTTATAGCAATGCCGGGTTTGATCTGTTAGGAGTGGTCATAGAACGGGTGAGTGGCCAGCCTTTCGCCGAATACCTAGAACAAGCCGTGTTAAGGCCCGCCGGTATGCGTACCAGTACCTTTGTACACGAGGGAAATAGCCTGCCATCCAACTGGGCAGAAGCATATTCCTACGGAGTGCAAACCCAGGTCTGGGAGCCTTTCCCTTATTCGGAACGGGTTTTGCCAAGCTCCGGATTGAAGGCCAGTATTCTAGATCTATGTCAGTGGGGCTTACTACATGTGAAAAATGGAGAAGCCCCTACCGGTAGATTACTTAAGGCCGAAACAATGAACGAAATAGTAAGTCCTCAGATAGCTACCCCCTGGGGAGATCAAATGGGACTGGGCTGGTTCTTGCAATCGTACCTTGATCGCCCCATCATCATGCACACGGGAGCAGATACCGGCTTCGAGGCGATGATCTATATCTATCCGGAAGAAGATGTATCGATCGTGGTGCTTGCCAACCGAGATTTTGCCAGAACGGGGCGATTGATCAACGCAGCATCCGAAATTCTCTTTGGCCAGTCTCCGAAAGAATATCAGGTCTCGGCCCGTTTTCCTTTCGCTAAGACCTTCCAGAGGGACGGAATGGAGGCGGCCCGGAAGCATTGGCAAATCCTGGAAGCCGACACTACGGATATTTACCAAGCCGATTCGGACGATTTATTAACTGCCGGTGCCGTACTGGAAAATGGAAAATACTGGTCGGCGGCAAACGAGATGTTGACCTTCTACTTGGAATCGAACCCCGAATCTACCTACGCCTGGAGATTGTTAGGTAATACCTATCTAGGCATGAGTGATACCTTGCAAGCCATTGATTGCTATCGACAAACCTTAGCCATTAATCCGGATTATGAGAAGGGCCAAAAAGCCTTACTTCAGCTGGAAAGCCGGGGCAACTAGAAAACACTATCTTAAATACTTTGTGAACTAAGTCAATGAATATTTTGACTGAGGAAATTTTTGTTCAGATCAAGGCGCGCAAGCTCGTAGCCATAGCTACGAAGGCGAGTACGCAACGATGAGATGGGCAAAAAGAACCCGTCAAAATGTTTAGAAATTTAGGTTACAAAGTATTAAAGAAGGATTAGAATTCCCTGCAGACTGTTAACTTACCATTATGCACGATTCCTTCAATGAACAACTAGTAGCTGCCCTCCGGGCCATGAACCCGGCATTAACCGATGGTGAATTGGAAATCGGGCTGGGGCATTTTCAACGTCGGACCTTCCAAGCGAAAGATCTGATCTCTAAAGCTGGGCGGAGCGCTCCTAAGTTGTTCTTTGCCCAGCGTTCTGTTACCAGGTGCTTTTATCTGGATGCAGATGGAGAAGAGCAAACGCTGTGGATGAAACCGGAGCAGACCTTTATTGCGGAGTATAAAAGCTTCACTAGTGGCGAACGCTCACAGCTGCCGTGCAGCTTGATCGAGCTGCGACCGGGAAAGCAGCACGTGGTGACCCTCAACACTTGTGAAAGTGAGTTGGTTGCATCGGTGCCAACCTGGGTCCGTAGCCACGGCCGCGTTATGGCCCTCGCCGAAGTCCGCGGCCAGAAACCACACTACGGCCC
>JBCDIO010000756.1:0-2323 GCA_038748815.1 Bacteroidota bacterium | reverse complement strand
GATCGTGGTGAAATAGTAGATATAACGGAGGTACCGGATACAATTTTTAGAAGACATGATTTGGTACCTAAAATCGGCCAAGGAGTCAGGGTATACGATGATTTTAATAACAAGACTTTGCGGCTCGGACCAGAAAATAGACTAGTAGAAGGAAAAATAGTCAAGGTATTTAGAGGAGAGGATTGTAAAACGAATTTATTACTTCAGCTAAGCGATACCTTAATGGGCTATAAATATGTTCTAACAGCTGTGGACTTTGATTCATTGGTGGGTATCTATGGAGTGCAGAATGATATCCTTGTAGAAGGTGAAGAGGCTTGTCTTAAGGTCTCCGCAAAGCCTCAAGGAGAGAAAGTTTTATTAATAGAAAGAGCTTTTGTTGACCAGCATTAGTGGGTAATAAAAGGCTTACAACAATTAGGCTGTGGCTATCATCGCCGATTAGAAAGAGTGATTTTTGTTTGCAACGGTTTGTAGTGAAGGATTAAGGGGCTGTGCATTAAAAAGAAGGATTTCGGCGGCAAAAACGCCACAAGCTGTCAATACTTGCCGTACCTTTATCCTATCTAGGTGAAAAAGCCACTTATGAAACACTATCTACCCCTATTGTTAGGAGCCCTGTTGCTATCTGGCCAGGCATTCGCTCAAGTTCCAGATTTCGTTTATCCCCCAGAATACGAGTTACACGAATCGACCATACTCACTTGGGACTACAATTCCAATGTAGATTCAACGGTAGCTAACATCGTAGATGCGGTGCAAGAACACGCGGAAGTGCTCTTAATATACTACCCAGGCCAAGTGCCTTACGACACTAACTATATTCGCCAGTACATCATAGATCAGGGAGCGAGTCCGGATAACTTCCGGATGATTCCAGCTTGGACCGAAACGCTGTGGGTACGCGATTATGGGCCCTTTGTTGGCTACTGTAAACAAATGGACGGAAGCTACGAGCGGGAAGTCATCGACACTCGGTATTCGGCCTATAATCGTCCCAATGACGATTCGGTACCCGAGCAGTTAGCCGATTTATGGGGCATTCCCGAAACGGATTTAAACCTGGACTTCGAAGGTGGAAATATTCTCTTCGATGGACTAGGCCGAGCGTTTGGTTCCCGTCGCATAGCCTGGCAGAACCCCCAGTATACCGAGGAACAAGTCCGACAACAGATTATGGATGCGTTTCACTTGGATGACTTTGTTTACTTAGAACCACTACTCAATTGCGGGGGAGGGATTTGGGCACACGTTGATATGTGGATGAAGATTATTGACCACGAGAATATCTTAGTATCTGAATATCCCGATTGGGTACCGGATTATCCAGTGCTGGAAGCAAATGTTCAAACGGTAGCGAACCTAACCAACGCCCTGGGGCGTCCCTACCGTATCCATCGCATTCCGGCACCACCCAATGGAAATGGAAGTTATCCGGTCACCTTGAACGAGGAAATGCGGACCTATACCAATTCATTGATCATGAATGATCTGGTGGTCGTTCCTTCCTATGGCTTACCCTTAGATCAGGAGGCCAAAGCGATTTATGAAGAATTGTTTCCCGGGCGCAGTATAGAATTAGTCAATGCTAGTCGACTGACGGTCAATTATGGAGCAATTCATTGTATTACCAACGAAGTGCCACCGGCTTCGTTCCTTCGTATTCTGCATGCTCCTATTCGGGAGGGAATACCGTATCAAGAGGATGTACTCATTCAGGGCCGCCTGCAAACGGATGAGCCGGCAACCAGCCTAACCTTATATTACCGTAAGATCGATGAGCCCGGCTACACTTCTGTGGAGTTGCCTGTAGAAGCGAATTTGAGCTTCAGTGGCTTGGTGCCCAATTTGGCGGTGAGTGATACCGTACGTTACTATTTAGAAGCTAGTCACACGGATGGAACCAGCCGATATGATCCGGCCATGGGCGAAGCGGCCGCTAATACCTTTTGGTTTGGGGCTCCGGCGAGTACGCATTTTTTAAGTCCGGAGGTAGAGGCAATTGTCTATCCAAACCCCAGTGGAGGACAGATTCACGTAGAAGTTGCCGGGGCGGAGATTATTGAGCAAGTACAGCTTTATCAATTAGATGGGCGTCTTCTGAAAGCTTGGAATGGAGCATCTGCACCGCTGAATTTGCAGATTCCGCCCAGTATAAGGTCTGGCTTGTATATCTTGGAAATTCAAACAGAAGAGGGACTGGCCCGTCGTAAAATTCGGTTGGTCCGATAAGACCCCAGATGAACCTTGATCATTTTCTACCGTTGGTGATCGAACATTATTTTGTTTGACCTCGTTTTTCCTTTTGGAAATAGGTTTATAG
>JBCDIO010000755.1:0-2351 GCA_038748815.1 Bacteroidota bacterium | reverse complement strand
TTTTTGCCGAACTCAATCCCGTTTCCCCTTAAACACAATTTCATCTTTTTTTGTATTAACCCAAATTAAAAAAACACCGCGACTCGCTTTTTTGCGTTCGAGCTCGAGTTCCAAAAAGGCTTGGTCCCCTGCAAAACGGACTTTGGGACTACCCCCTTCAGTGAGAAAGGGGATTTCTTCAATGCGCTGACGCAGGCGTAAAATATCCGCTCGACTGTACAGATCTCCCGGTCGTAATCCTAAGGCATTTTCTAGGTAATTTTCAGAAAGCCGCAGGTCTCCCACAATTTCGAATCCCCCAAATTCGATTTGGGGGCCGGTTTGCAATTGAATGGTTGCCGCTAATTTTGATCCCCGACCTGTGAGCTGACCAATGGAAACCCGGGCGAACGGATAGCCATTATTTTCGGCATATTCCAAAAGCTGTTCTTGGGTCTTTAGCCAGGCTGCCCAGTCCACGATGCGGCCTTCTAATCGTTCGAGGCGAACACCGGCTTGTCGGAGCCAAGCTAGCGGAACCCCTTCTAGATCGATCTCCGCCCATTCGTAGGCGGGCCCTAGGTGCATGGCAGCCACCCAGCAACTATCCATACTGGATAATCCATCGATATTGGCGGCCAAATATCCGGCCAAGTGTAATTGACGAATCTGATTCTGTAAAAAAGCACGTACCTGCACCGAATCGGTCAACGGAAGGCTGTCGACTTGTGGTAATTGGAGGCGTTCGGGCGGCGTTTCATCCCATTGGATGCATAGACTAGACTGAGCCTCGGAGGTCGCACCTCCCAACACCCAAAAACAGCTTAAGCACCATAGGTATTTCCGAACTCCACTCATGCTAGGTATCTAACGTTTCCTCGGTTTATTATTATCGGAAAGGCTAATTTCCCACTCTTCTTCATAAATTGATGCATACCGCAAGACAATGTCGAAGGGGAACCTCCCATTCTCCTCTAATTGTAAAAAGTCACCCAAAAATTCTTGGAGCTGAGCGGCCGGAAAATTGAATTCAAAGAACGTATGTTCTTCTTCTGGGGAAAAAGTAGTGCCAGGGTCAATCGGTGCCGATAGGTTAAAGTCGCCATATTCCAACATTTCCGGTAAGGCTTCTTCTACAAAGCCCAAAAAATTTAAGGGATATTTTTCACCAGAAAATTCTATCCAACCTTCTTCCAGAATCGCCGGGCCAAGCCCTTTGTTTTCCATAAAGACCGTTAGATAAGCCAGAGAATCATCCGATTCCACGTTGATATCCGCCTCTAGTATGAGTCGAGGCGTTACCGAGAGTCGGCTTTGTTGCCGGATCAGACTTGTTTGGTAGATAAAAATGATCAAGGTAAGCAGGCTAATCAGCATGGCCGATATCCCTACAATCCGATCCGCATTAACTTTTGCCATAATTGGATGTTTTGGGTACAGACGTATTACTCGTAACCAAGGGGTCACTGGTTCTTAAAATTAAGATTTACCTTCGAGCATGGCCGGAATTTATCTCCATATACCATTCTGTAAGCAGGCTTGTCACTATTGCAACTTCCATTTTTCAACGTCTTTACGTAAGAAAACGGAGATGGTGGAGGCTCTGTTGCGAGAGATTGACCTGCGGCACGACTATTTGTCCGACCGGCAGCTACGGAGTATTTACCTGGGTGGAGGCACTCCTTCTTTGTTGACCGGGTCAGAATTGGAGCAACTCTTTGAACGCATCGATCAGTATTTCACCATTGCTCCAGATGCAGAAATCACCTTAGAAGCCAACCCGGATGATCTATCTAGGGAATATCTTTCCGCCCTCGCTAAAAGCCCCGTCAATCGCTTGAGTATTGGGGTACAGTCTTTTTTTGCCGAAGATCTGGCCTTTATGAATCGTGCCCATACCGCTGAAGAGGCCGATCGCTGTATTCGTTTAGCACAGGATGCTGGTTTTTCCAATATGAGCATTGACTTGATCTACGGCTCTCCGACCACTCCATTAGAACATTGGATCCAAAATTTGGAGAAAAGCATTGCTCTCGGTGTACCCCATCTTTCGACCTATGCTTTAACCGTGGAACCCAAAACGGCCCTGGAGCATTTCGTGGCCAAAGGAAAAGTACCAGCTCCGAAAGATGAGCACATGGAGGAACAGTTCATGGCGATGCTCGATCGCTTGGAGGCGGCTGGCTACGAACACTACGAAATCTCGAACTGGGCCAAGCCAGGGCATTACGCTGTACATAATACCAGTTACTGGCAAGGGATACCCTATTTGGGGATAGGGCCGAGCGCGCATTCGTACGATGGACAAAGCCGTCAATGGACCATTGCCAATAATGCTCGGTATATGGCTGGCCTTACCGACGATCAAATAC
>JBCDIO010000754.1:0-2369 GCA_038748815.1 Bacteroidota bacterium | reverse complement strand
GTAGGAAGAAAAGCAACACAACTGGCGCTAATTAGTTCATAGAATTTTCAAAAACATAACCAAGTACTAATATGGCTAACGTAGGTCAAATCAAACAAGTCATTGGACCTGTAGTGGACGTAAGTTTCGCTGCCGAAGGTGCCCAATTACCAGAAATCTTGAACGCCTTGGAAATTACCAAAGCAAATGGTGAAAACTTAATTCTTGAGGTGCAGCAGCACTTGGGAGAAGACAGTGTTCGGGCAATTTCGATGGATTCTACCGATGGATTGACCAGAGGAATGGACGTAACCGACACGGGTGCGGCGATTTCTATGCCCGTTGGAGAGGCGATTAAGGGTCGTTTGTTCAACGTTGTGGGCCACGCTGTGGACGGTATCGGTCAAGTATCAAAAGAAGAGTCTTATGCGATTCACCGAAAGCCACCTCGCTACGAGGATTTGGCCACCGACAAGGAAATCTTGTTGACGGGTATCAAGGTAATTGATTTGATTGAGCCTTACCAAAAAGGAGGAAAGATTGGTTTGTTCGGTGGTGCAGGTGTTGGTAAGACCGTATTGATTATGGAATTGGTAAACAATATTGCCAAAGTATATGAAGGTATTTCCGTATTTGCGGGCGTAGGAGAAAGAACGAGAGAAGGAAATGACCTATTGCGAGAATTCTTGGAATCAGATGTAATCAACTACGGCGAAGACTTCAAGCACTCCATGGAAGCTGGTGGTTGGGATTTGACTAAGGTGGATATGGAAGCCTTAAAAGGTTCTAAAGCGACGTTGGTATTCGGTCAGATGAACGAACCTCCTGGTGCGAGAGCGCGAGTGGCTTTGTCGGGTTTGACAATGGCAGAATACTACCGAGATGGTGACTTGAACGACCCAACGGGCGGTAGAGATATTTTATTCTTCGTCGATAACATTTTCCGATTTACCCAAGCGGGTTCTGAGGTATCGGCTCTTTTAGGTCGGATGCCATCAGCGGTAGGGTACCAGCCAACTTTGGCAACGGAGATGGGTTTGATGCAGGAAAGAATTACTTCTACGAAGCGAGGTTCTATTACTTCCGTACAGGCGGTTTACGTACCTGCGGATGACTTGACGGACCCTGCTCCCGCAACGACCTTTGCGCACTTGGATGCCACGACCGTATTGTCCAGAAAGATTGCCTCTTTAGGTATTTACCCAGCGGTAGACCCACTGGATTCTACTTCCAGAATTTTGGACCCTGCTATCATTGGTGATGAACACTACAATTGTGCCCAGCGAGTGAAGAACTTGTTACAGCGGTATAACGAATTGCAAGATATTATCGCCATCTTGGGTATGGAAGAATTGTCTGACGAAGATAAGGCGGTCGTAGCGAGAGCAAGACGAGTACAACGTTTCTTGTCGCAGCCTTTCCACGTAGCGGAGCAGTTCACGGGTATTCCGGGGGTTATCGTTCCTTTGGAAGAAACCATCCGAGGCTTCAATATGATTATGGACGGAGAAATGGACCAATACCCAGAAGCAGCGTTCAACCTACAAGGAAACATCGACGATGTAAGAGCGGTAGGGGAGAAGATGTTAGCCGAAGTAGCGTAAGTTCAGTAGGCAGTTGTAGGATGCAGTAAGCACTTTCAGCTAGAGAAATGTGGTGAAAATCATTCATCATTCATCGTTCATCATTCATCTTTACAAGAAATGAATATTTCCGTATTAACACCAGATATAGCTGTTTTCGAAGGACCTATTAAATCTGTAAAAATTCCGGGTATCAACGGACAGTTCCAGATTTTGAACAATCACGCACCGTTGGTTTCTGCATTGGCGGAAGGCCCCGTAGAAATCACAAAAGCGAATGGCGAAAAGATGACTTTCGCCATTGAAAAAGGCTTTATTGAGGTCTTAAGAAATGAAGTTTCCTTGTTAGTGCAAGGATATAAAGCATAAAATCTTCCATTGGGAAGTTGTAAAAGGGAGTTAAGCTGTAGGGTTTAACTCCTTTTTTATTTATATCTACCGTAGCTCAGATAATCTTGTTTGAGTTGGGCGCTCTGAAAGGCAATCGCAATTGATTAGCACTATTTTTTATCATAAAGTTCATATAGCTCATAGAGTCCACAAAGTTTTTTCGAGCAGTAGCATTGACTATTTTGACCTTTTTAAGTGTTTTTAATGTGGGACGATAAATAGTTACAGGTAATCAATAAAAACCAAATAGAATGATAGACTCCATCTTAATTGCCTACCTACTTTTATATTTTACCTTCTCTTTCTTGATAGATAAAATTTGGCTTAGGGCGCATCAAAAAATCATGAGTATTTTCGCTTTTTTATTTTTGGGTTACACCGCAGTCAATCTTGTTCAGCAATGGTATTCGGGTTACC
>JBCDIO010000753.1:0-2369 GCA_038748815.1 Bacteroidota bacterium | reverse complement strand
TTCTAAAGTTCACCTCTAACTTCTTCAAGAATTACCACCGCGATGGCGTCAATCGCAGTGCCTGGTTTCAGGAGGCTTCCTATATTCTTTCTAACTACAACCAACTACCCGGAGACATTATCAAAAGCGACTTGGATCGACAGCATCTTAAAAGCCTGATCCATCTGATTGTGCAAGAAAATCGTAACTACCGGGCCTCGTCGGCGGCCCTGATTCAAAGTCTAATGACCAGCGTATTAGAAATATTGTTGCGCAACATCAAGGCTAGTCTTTCCACCTCGGATGCCCAACCGCACCAAGATGAGCGGATCCATCGCTTACTCCAATACATCAACGATCACCTGCAGCAGCCTACCCTGTTGAAGGTCGATCACCTCGCTAAAGAATTTCTGCTTTCGCCTACCTACCTAAGTGAGTTCTTTCGCAAAAAGGTTGGCGTTTCTTTACGGGAATACATCATTAAAGCCCGGCTCAAACAGGTGGAGATCCGGCTGCTTAATTCCGATCATACCCTTACTGAAATTGCGGAAGAGTTGAGTTTTACCGACGTTAGTCATCTATCCAAGACCTTTAAGCGATACACGGGCTTATCGATGCGGGAGTTCAAAAAAAGAGGTGAATACCAGATCTTGAAGCGCAATTATTGTTGAGTAGTAACGGGTAATTGCCGATCAATAAAATCGATAATGGCTTGCTGATACACTTCGCCACCGGTTACCCAGATATTAAAATGATCTCCTCCGGGAACGAGCTCCCAAACCTTATCCTTGGAAATAAACTGATCGAATAAGGCCTTACCATACGTGGCCGAAATGCGGTCATCCTGGGCACCATGCCCTACAAATACCGGCTGCTCAATTTCCGCGGCGGCCTGCAGTGGCTGTATCGCCTTGGGAGCAAAATCAGCTACCCGTCCTGCTCGCCAAAGGGCGTAATTGGTAAGGGGGCGTGGGGCCCAGCCGCCAAGTATGCGATTGCCGTAGTCGTAGACAATTTGGGATAAATCCGAAAAGGTACTTTCGATGACCCCAAAAGCCAAGCGTTCGTCACTAGCCAAGGCTTGTATAGCAATACATCCTCCTAAAGAATTGCCCCATACTCCGATGGGAAGCCCTGGCTTTTCTTGCTGAATATGATTGATGATCTGCTGAACATCTTCCTTCTCTTTGGCGCCGTAGGTACAGTATTTCCCTTCACTCTGTCCGTGGGCCCGACCATCAAATAAAAATGATTCGATGCCTTGACCGGCCAGCTCTCGAGCCAAGCCCAAATACGCTTCCTTACACCCGCCGATTCCGTGGATCATGATAATGACACCCCGGCTCTGTTCCCATTCTGACTCCACCCAATAGGCATCTAAAGCAATCTCATCGTTGGTCAGAATCGTCAAGTCTTTGGCCTGTAACTGAAAATCCTTCGGGCCAATATCCGCATAGGCTCGCCCCGGTTGGGTGATAAAAACGGGGCCCAAAAAGTGTAAGGCCAGAAAACCGACAACGAATCCGAGGATCGCCAGAATTAGTAACACTTTCCAGATACTCATTTGAATGATTTATACCTACTCTGATAATAGTTCAATCGTTAGTTGATACCCAGTAATGAGGTCTTCCTCTTTAATCACGATATCGGTCATGGTAAGTGCAAGAAAGCGAAGGATTGAACGAATGTCCTCTTCTTTTTCGGTGAAGTCTTTGTTGATTAGAGTAAGCATGAGTAAATCCACGAAGTCATTGTAGTCCTCTTGAAAGGTGTAGAGTTTATTCAAACTTTGGATTTGATCAATTGGCAGCTCATTGATTACCCCCGTTTGCAATCCGGTTTGATAGGCACTATTCGTTAATTTAAGAACCCTAGTTCCTTTGAAAAAGGCGGGCTTATGGGCTGGTATTTCTGGGTTGCTATAATATCGACTGCTATCCCGCACCAACTCATGGTAACCAACGACTCCCTCCAGCCGTTGTTGATTAGAGCTTATCTCGTATTTTAAATTTTGAAGAAGCGTATCAGCCTCCGCTCGTTTTTGACTTCGTTCGGACCAGTTCGAAACGACAAAGCCTAGATAAACCCCCAAGGCAACGGGAATCATTTGATAACAGAGATCCCAGAGCGTGCGCAGGAGATTCCAATTCGATTTTCTACGGGGCATGGCGTTGGTTTTTCACAAGCAAGACAAAAGACCTAACGAAAATAACCGAAGGAAAAGGAAGAAGCAGAAAAATTCGACGATTAGTACTTTGTAATCTAAGTAGATGAATATTTCGACCGACAAGATTTTTTTGTTCAGATCAAGGCACGCAAGCTCGTAGCTACAGCTACGAAGGCGAGTACGTAACAATGAGCTGGGCAAAAAGAACCCGTCAAAAAGGGTA
>JBCDIO010000752.1:0-2376 GCA_038748815.1 Bacteroidota bacterium | reverse complement strand
AGTGTCCACTTAAAAGAGCGCCACAGTTTTAGTTGGTTTACCGTAAGTAGTTGGCGGTTATTCGGCTTCAATTGATGTAAGAGGATTCGTTGTAGTTCTTGGCCTGGCCTTTGGGATTCATGGAGTAATCTGTACAAGGGCCGTTCTAAAATCCGGTGGGCCAATCGTAACTCATGGATCACTTCGAGGCTATCTTTAGCGGGTTGGCACAACAAGCCCCGATCTAGTAACTCATTCAGGATACGTTGCACCTTCGGTTTCCTTCCCGGGAAACGCTTAAGTATCCTTTCCTGCGAGCAAGTATAATCTTTTTCCTCCCCCATGACTAAAAACTCAGCAAGTACATTGAGTGTGAAACCTGAGGATGGATACAGTGTATCTAGGGCAGCTAGTTGATCGGTGAGGAATCGCTCCCAGAGGCCTTCTTTTACTAGCCGTTGGTACAAATCCCACGATAGTTGAGGGCTTTCGATGCTGTTTCGCGTAGCAGCTGACCAAAGTTGCTGTAAACAGTACTGTAACAAAAGCGAATTGCAAGCAGTCGTATCCTGTGAAAGGGTAATGGATAACCGAGTAATAAGGTCATCTTCAATAATCGCTCCGTATCTTGTCGTGATGGCATTCTCACTACCCCCGCTGATAACTTCACGAATAGCAGACGGTGCAAAAGAAGATAAGTAGAAACGTTTAAAAGTAAATGCTCCTGGCTCCATTT
Organism: Bacteroidota bacterium; assembly: GCA_038748815.1. Classification (GTDB taxonomy): domain Bacteria; phylum Bacteroidota; class Bacteroidia; order Chitinophagales; family Saprospiraceae; genus JBCDIO01. The sequence goes on along the minus strand of JBCDIO010000752.1, from coordinate 1,661 downwards.
CATTCCACCAATCCGCTAGCTGCGAAGTGGGAATAGCAATAACAAATTGTCGTTTACCCACTTTGTTGTTTTCATCGGATAGGTTGTTTAGTACTTTTTTTCGGGCTGCGGTAGAGGGGGTGTCAATCAGAACAACCCGGGAGTTGAACGATTGAGATGGAACGTATTCTGAAATAGTTTCGTCATCATAATAGGTGGTGCTATGATCTTTTTCGAAATAAGGTAGTAAGCCTGCTTTCAAGAAGGAGGTTTTACCAATGCCCCTAGGGCCATATATGAGAACGAGGTCTACACCTTCTTTCACAATATAATCGTAGCATTTTCTAATCTCCCTATCCCTACCCCAAAATATAGCTTGCTCTGGGCGAGCATATGCACTCGAAGGTCCTTCTAGATAAGGATTATTCGGGTATTTGGTGGTTATTCCTGACTTTAGAGCATACAATGGCTGGCCTGCTACCTCAGGTAGATTCCAAGGTTGGCGTTCTTTGACTTTCGCATGATGATAGATGCCCCAAGGAGTTTGGGTGGTATTTGGTGAGTACTCTTCTCGGTAGAGTGCTCTGGGGGTTTGATACTCGCTGCTGCTGCTGATAATTGCCGTGGCTTCCTTAAATGCTTGATCAACGTTTTGTCCTGCGCTCAAAGCGTGATAAAATTGAGTAGCAAACGCTGCCGCTACTGGATCCGAAATGTCATTATCCGTGGCAACAACAGTAGGGATTCCTGCGGCGAGCAGCTCTCGGTGTTGTGGTCCAGTGGAACAAGCATTCAAAAAGACTAAGCTTAAACCTTTTTGCTCCGCCAGGAACGCAGCAAAACTATTCATGTACAGGCGATCCAATTTCTGGTAGGATGTTTCCAGATGTAAGGTGTACGTGTTGGCGTGTCCACCGAAATGAAATAGCAGGATTCTTCCTGTGTACTTGCGGAAAGTATCTACAATTTCTCGTAATGAGGCATCAGGAAGGATTACCAATTCACAGAGATTATCTGCAATAGCTTGGGCAAATACAGCTTTGATCTGTTTTCGCTCCTTTGGTAGATTACGTAGATAACTGGACTCGACGTAAGAGTTGGCGAAAGCAAATAGCAATACGGGAGGATGGTTTTTACTCACGTTCAAATAGTAGTATTAGCTCTTTTAATTCTTCTTCCGTAAGTATTCGGAAATTGAATAAATAGGGATTGTGATCGGACGAGTCTTCGGCTAGTTCTATTCCCAACTGGTAGTACTGTCCAGCTTTTAATTCTCCCAGCAGATGGTCTTTGAAGCCTTCCCAGTTGAGTTCATAGGTGGTTTCAGTATCTCCGATTATCCGCTCAATGTCTAGCATTTCCTCTACACTAGGGGACACATCTGTTGGTAAGTCAAAATGCCTGCGTAGGATAGCTCTGTCTCCGGCGTGAAAGAGTAAATGGCCATCACTGTGGCTAACTATGTAAATGCTTTTCAAAGGGTAAGCGTCCAGGTGTTTAAAGTACACCTCGAAGTCTTCTTTTTTAAAATAAAGTAAGGAGTCAGTGAGTAAGAATTCTAATTTTGGGTCATCAGACTCTATCTTGTTTTCTCTACCTTTCATAGTAGGTATACGCCGGCGCTCCGTTCGACCGTTACCGAAACTATTTACGAAAAGGTATAGGGCATCAATTGCATTAGT
>JBCDIO010000751.1:0-2376 GCA_038748815.1 Bacteroidota bacterium | reverse complement strand
AGGGATTAGAGTACCTTTTGGAAAAGCAATCACGCCAAGCTATGTTCTACTCCGATGTTGAAACTTGGTCGCTCGACCGCCTTCGTCCATTACAAAGCCAACGCCTCCGTGACTTGGTACAGCGCCTACACGAGCAAGTTCCTTTTTACCAAAAGCAATTTGCAAAGTATGGAATCCATCCAACAGATATCAAAGGGATTGACGATTTACACCGCTTACCCTTTACCCGTAAAAACGACCTGCGGGATCATTATCCGTTTGGGCTCTTTGCGAGTCCGATGGAAGAAGTACGTCGTATCCATGCCTCTAGCGGCACCACGGGCAAACCGACGGTAGTAGGATACTCGGCTGCTGATTTAGATCTCTTTGATGAAGTGGTTGCTCGCTCCCTAGTTGCCGCCGGGGCCCGCCCGGGGATGAAGTTGCATAATGCCTACGGCTACGGACTTTTTACGGGTGGTTTGGGTATGCACGGTGGAGCGACTCGGCTTGGTATGGCGGTGATTCCCGTATCAGGCGGTATGACGGATCGGCAGCTGACCATTCTGCAGGATTTTAAGCCAGAGGTAATCTGTTGTACGCCTTCTTACGCGCAGACCTTAGGGGAAGAATGTCGAAAGCGAGGGATTAATACGGCGAGCCTAGCGGTGCAATACGCGGTCTTGGGGGCAGAGCCTTGGACAGAGGCCATCCGGGCGCAGGTGGAACAAGAATTAAAGGTAGCGGCGACCAATATTTATGGTTTAAGTGAGATCATTGGTCCAGGTGTTTCTCAGGAAGACGTTGATGAGAAAGGGACAGGTAGCTACGTCTGGGAAGATCATTTCTTTCCGGAAGTGGTCGATCGAGATACGGGAGAGCCTCTGCCTTATGGAGAAGAAGGGGTGCTCGTCTTTACCACACTGACTAAGCAAGCCTTTCCACTATTACGCTACTGGACCAATGATATTTGTTCTTTGCAATATGATCCTGTGGGTAGAAGAACCCATATCAAAATGTCGGCGATTAAAGGCCGGGCCGACGATATGCTCATTATTCGCGGGGTGAATCTATTCCAAACCCAAGTAGAAGAGGTGATTCATGAGTTCGAGGAGTTACAGCCCAATTATCAGCTTATTGTTTCCCGAGAAGGAACGATGGATGAGGTTGCTGTAAAGGTGGAGGTAGCTCCCGGAGTGGATGTTGAGAATGTAGAGCTGGCCAAAGCGTTACGGGAGAAGATCAAAAGTACTATTGGGATTAGTATGGGGATTGAGTTACAGGCTCCGGACAGCATTCCAAAAAGCCAGGGTGGTAAGCTGAAGCGGGTGGTGGATCAGCGGAAGTTGTAGCTCGATTTGAGGAGCTCTAGAATAGGTTAATGCACGACATACTGAGCTGCAAGACCAAATCGTTCAAAAGCGGACTTTTTATTGGACAACAACTTTTACGGAAATGCTGTTAGCTATTTCTGAAAGGGTTATCTATTGGATGGCCTCTGCATAACCTATACGAATACTACTTGGAATTATGAAAAACACAATGCTTCGTCTCTCCGTGCTTTCGCTTTTTTTTAGCACTTTATTCGTCTCTTGTACCTCCGATCAATTGGAGGCCATCGATCTAGATGGTGTAACCATTTGGTCGGGACCAACGGTGACTTTCACGAAGGCTCCTGGGGCTGATCCTAACTTAGAAGAAAATCAAGACCGTATCACCGACGAGGTTTGGCTTTCGCGTGGTTCTAGCCGTCAGTTTTATAATGTAGTAACCGAAAGTTCTGCCAAAAAACAAGAAAGCCCAGCGGGTACCCTTTGGGCGATCGGTACCACCGCAGAGTTTGATCAATTGACGTTCAATAAGTTTCGGGCGGCGGTTAATAAGCCACAGCTCGTAGTTGGTGTTGACCTAGTTATGTTACTCGTCGAAGAGAATATCGCGATCGATGTAAAGATTACCGATTGGGGTAATGGAGCCTCCGGGGCTGGATTTACCTACGAACGGTCGTCGGAATAGCGCGTGTGGATAAAAACAAGAGGCTTACAAAATTTGTGAGCCTCTTGTTTTTATTTTGTCGTATCTGATCGCAAGGACCAAGGTTAAAAACAGCGATCACGCCGAAGGGATCGTTTTAAGGGAAACCCCAAGCCTATGTGGATACCTTTTGTGAAAAACCGGTTGATAAGCCTTCGTACTTTTTCTAGTTTTCCTATTGCCTGTATTTTTTTGGTATTAGTCGGTTCCAACCAATGTGTTGGGCAGGTAGAAATTCGTGCGATCATTCTACCACAGTTACACGTTCAGCAATGGGATGTCAAACCAGCTATGCCTCTCCCCTTTTCTGGAGAAGGGGAACCTTCCTGGACCTGGCAATTAAATTCAGCTGCTCAATTTTCT
>JBCDIO010000750.1:0-2400 GCA_038748815.1 Bacteroidota bacterium | reverse complement strand
CGGGTCGACTCATATAAAAGGCACTGCTGGCATCCCTGATGCGGTAGGATAATATCCTACCTCCGCTGACGCTGCGGTAGGGGCTAAATCTCTGGCCGAATAACTCGTCTGGAGCTTATCCAATCCCAAATTAACCCGCCTGGACGGGTTCTATCTCCTTGCCGAAAGAAAGATTTGCTGCCCCCGACCCGCCTAGGCGGGTCGTACCGAATCCCCGTTTCCCGAAAAAATTAGAAAAAGTATTACCTAATGGTAGGTACTGTCTATGCTGGCCGGTCTTAAGTATAAGTCCAGGAAAACCCAACGGAAATTCCACCCGAACAGGAATTTTTCTCACACGGAATCCTCGATCCGCTTTTAAAAATAGACACATGCAGCAACGATTTACACTGGTTTTAGTAGCACTCACTATTCTATTTACCGCAGGAACGATCGACTTAAACGATCTATTCAATTATGCTAATCAAGATAATCCCCCGTATATCCAAAAGGATAACACCCCGGCCGATAATCCCATAACCGATGCCGGCGCTACACTGGGCCGGGTTTTATTTTATGATACAAATTTGAGTGCGAACCACGCGGTTTCCTGCGCGAGTTGCCATCAGCAACAATTTGCTTTTGGGGACATAGGAACCACTAGTACCGGCTTGGATGGCGGCCAAACCGTCCGCCACTCCATGCGGTTGGTTAATGCTCGCTTTGCCAATGAAGTCCAATTTTTCTGGGACGAGCGAGCCGGCAGCCTGGAAGAACAAACTACCATGCCGATTCAAGACCACATTGAGATGGGCTTTAGTGGCGAAGATGGAGACCCCAATATGGACTCTCTCATCACTCGCTTGGGGCAAATTGACTATTACGAAGAGCTTTTCACCTTTGCTTTTGGCGATGCGACTATCACGGAAGCCCGGATGCAGATGGCCTTGGCGCAGTTTGTACGGAGTATTCAGTCCTTTGATGCTCGCTTTGATGAAGGCTTAGCCATGGCACCGAATATCAACGCCCCCTTCCCCAATTTTACCGATACGGAGAATTTAGGGAAGCAGCTGTATTTAGCACCGCCGAATGCGGGTGGGGCAGGCTGTCAAGGATGTCACCGGGCTCCGGAATTCGATATTGATCCGAATAGCCTGAATAATGGTGTCGTTGGGGTGGTGGGTAGCCCCGGCGAGGTAGATCTAACGATTACTCGGTCACCAAGCTTACGCGATGTGTTTAATGCCGACGGTACATTGAATGGTCCTTTGATGCATACCGGGAACTTCGTGACCATGATGCAGGTCATCAATCACTACAACGAAGTACCTATTAACCCAGCAAATACGAATTTAGATCCCCGCTTAGCGGGAGGTCCTGGCCCCGGAAATCAGGAGCTAAATTTAACCGATGAGGAGAAACTAGCCTTGATTGCCTTCTTACAGACGCTTAGTGGCAACGACATCTACACGAATGAGCAATGGTCCGATCCTTTTGAACCAGATGGTACTTTAGAGATTATCCCATTCTGCCAAGAAATCACTACCAATATTGCTGTAGAAGTCTGTGCTGGAGCGACTTACGAAGGTTACGGGGCTAGTGGCCTCTATACGGATGTGTTTACCGACGCCAACGGCTGCGATTCTACCCGTATTCTGGACCTAACGGTTGCTGCCCCCATTGAAACCATTCTGGACGCTGAAATCTGTCAAGGGGATACCTTGGAAGGATACTTTGAGTCGGGCTTATACACCGATGTATTTGTGGCGGAGAATGGTTGCGATTCAACGCGGACCCTGGCGCTATTTGTCCTGCCAAGTTCGGATCCGGATTGTTTAGTGAACAGCATCGAAGAAGTGACCGATCTGGGGCTGACTTGGGGACCTAATCCGGTGAGTGATGCCATATTCTTAAACTGGAACTACCCGGAGGATTGGACCCTACGAGTATTCGATGCTACGGGGCGGGTATTACTAGAACTTCAGTTGGATAACTGGACCCAGCAATTGGACATTCCTTTTGGAAATTATCAGGCGGGTGTATACTTCCTGGTTGGACTTGATGCCGAGGGACTGCCGCTGGTCTCCGAACGCATTCTAAAAGTGGATTAATAACCTTGTTTGGGGTCAGAATCGGCACCTGAACACGGCTGTTAATTATGCACTACGTTTTTACGCAAATGGCCTTCTCCGAATGGGGAAGGCTTTTTTTGTATTTTATAGGAGATTATAAACTCCAAACTCAAATGAAAATGCGTATCTCCTTTGTACTTTTTTCCTTTTTTATTTTATGTGCTGGTATTTCTGAGAAAATACAAGCCCAAGATTATCAACCAATGGCGGTAGAAGGAGCTAAATGGTTGTATTCTACAAAAGATCAATACCCCCCAGGGCAAACGCATCAAAAGGCTAATAAAATCGG
>JBCDIO010000749.1:0-2407 GCA_038748815.1 Bacteroidota bacterium | reverse complement strand
TGCAGGCAAATAAAGCTTAAGGCGACTAAACCGAAGGTTTCATCCAAAATGGGCAAAGGTATTTGTGTGATCAAAATATGGCCCAGAAATAGACTAAAAAATGATAAACTACCGTAACGCCATATGGGCCATGACCAGGTTTTAGAAAAAAGGACAAACGCGCCCCCAATACCAATCAAAAAGGCCACAAAGCTAATGATTCCCCTTTCCAATTCTGCCAGGAAGCCCCAATGCCCAGTTGTCAAAGTTTCGTAGTATTCTAGGGAAGCTTGCTCCACCCAGCCAAAACAAAAAGCAAAGATTTGCATGAAAAAAGCAAAGGTAAAGGCCCAAGTGAACGCAGATATAGAAGACTTCTTATTGACGAATCCATCATCTAGTATAGAGCTTGAAGATTCGTCTTGAAAAACCGGAGAGAGTTTAACTTCTAAAATAGGAAGTCTGGCAAATAGGATTTGAGCAACGCCGGTGATTAGTAAGGCAAGCAGTCCAATTAGATAAAAAGCGTATCTATATTCAACTTCTTCTCCAAGATAACCTATGATTATTATCCCTAGAGCCGCACCAAAAGAAATGGCTACATTCTGCCCTAAGTAACCAAAAACCCTACTGGAATCTTGCTTTAGGTAAAGCCGAGCAACCAAAGTATCTAAACCAATCCGTAATATCCCACTACCAAAAATGAGTGTAAAAACAGCCACCCAGAATAGACTACTTTCTGGCATTAAAGTAAGAATCGTAGCACCAATAATTATTAGTCCAGCACCTAACATGGTACCGGATGGGCTTTTGAACACATAATCTTGCAGGATAGCCCCAATGCCCGACCCCACCAAACTGGCTAGATAGACATAGCCAATAAGTTCAAGGGCATCAATACCCTCCATCCCCAAACCGGTATCATCAATAGCATAAATTACCAGACTTGCTCTTAAGCCATAGTAGACGAACCGGTCCATAAAACCGACCAGGTAAATGCCGATTAACCAGGGGGATTTATTGATCGTTTGGAGCATAGCAGTTGGGGTTTTATCGCTCTACTCCAAGGTCTTTATTCCGGCTTGGACAAAAGATCTATCGCTTCCAAAATCTGTACTTTATCCGCTGCTAAGTCATTGACTACCCGACGAAAGAAGGTTTGTCGGTCGCGGGAGTAGGAACAGTCGTAATCTACCGGAATTCCTATGTTTTCGTAACTTTTTCCGACTAGGTCCATATAAATCTCGTTGGAAATCGAAAAGCTCCAACCGTTGGGCAGGGTCTTCTCTAAGGCAGTAGACAAAGCACCCGATGTCGCTCCGCCGATCCGTCGAATGTGCTCCATGGGTATGGTCGCAATAGCAAAAGCTTCGGCAGCACTTCCCGTCTGTGGGGAAGTTAGTACATAAACTGGTTTGGTAAAGGCTGACGACTGCCCCTTAATCAATAGGGTTTGCGTAGGCGTAAAACTCTCTCCCATTCTTAACTTTTGGGTGGCAACTGCCGTTTCTTGATCTAGAAACCGACTCAAAATCTCGAAGCTGACTGCGTCTTGTCCGCCCCCGTTGAAACGGAGATCAATTACAATGGCAGAATGATCTCGTAAGTCTGCCATGACTCGGTCCATCGTTCTGCTAACGCCAGCAACCTCCTTGCGAATATAATCACCCTCGTACCTTTCATGAAAGGTCGTTACGTAGGCATCCACGTAGCCCAGCTCATCGATTCGCGTTTGGGGAATCTCAAGGTCTGCGTGTAGCCACATGGCTTTCACTACGATCATGCCTACATCCTCGTTTAGAGTACCCCACTGGACGAGCCAGGAATCTTCCGTAAGCTCCTCGTCAAAGTGGTGTTCGGCCACCAGAGCAGCTACCTGAAAATCACCATATTCCGGTAAGCCTTCATCGACTTCTTCTTCCGTTTCTACTTCTTCCAACGCTGCATAAACCGCTTCATCCGCTTCGAGATAAGCGTGGTTATCGTTTAATTTTTCCAACGTTTCCTCAATCACTTGATACAATTCGACAGGCGTCGACGTGCTCCTTAAACGAGCCTTCTGGCTTGCGTATAAGCTCGGCCAGTCAATCTCATTCAATGCAAAAAAGGCATAGTGTTCTTTTACCGTTTCGGCGAACACGGCAAAGTTGTAAAGTGGATCTTTTTGCTTAGCTGCTTTTAATTCTTGCTGGCATCGGGAAGGTAGTTGATCCGTACGAATAAAGGGGTAGTCCAAAACACCTAGACGCCAAACTAGAGTATCGGTGCCTACACGCAAATCGAGTAGTAACTCTTCCAATGGGCCGCTCCGTGCGGGTAAACACGAAATGGAAGTAAGATCATAAAACTGATAGCGGCTACTATCTTGTATTGCCAATAGCTCCCCAGAACCTAAGGAAGCCCAGGTTCCATTGAGCGAAGGTGGAGG
>JBCDIO010000748.1:0-2419 GCA_038748815.1 Bacteroidota bacterium | reverse complement strand
TTTCTATGGGGATCGAAGCTGCAACCAATGCCCCCGTTGAGCGGTTTAATGTAGGAGTTATTCAAACCTAAAGCATGAAAGAAAAAGTTGTTCTGTGGTTGAAAAGAGTAGGTGTAGCAGGCTTTGCCTTCTTTTTAATAAAAGGCTTAGTCTGGATCGCTATCTTTGTGATGGCCGGTAAGTGTACCTTCGGCTAATACCACAATTTGACGCATTGGAAATTATAGCAAAAACCTTTCAGGGCCTTGAATCGGCACTGGCTGAAGAATTGGAAGCCTTAGGCGCCACCGAAGTTGAACCCATCAAACGAGGGGTTCGTTGTTTTGGAGATCAGAAAACACTGTACCGATTAAATTACTGCTCGCGCCTAGCACTGCGATTTTTGACGCCCCTAACCTCTTTTAAAGCCAATCATCCCGATGAGCTTTACGATAAAGCGAAAGCATTTCCGTGGAGCGACCATATTCGACTACAACAAACATTTGCAATTCACGCTACGGTATTCTCCGACTATTTTAAGCATTCTGGCTATACCGCTTTACGCCTCAAAGATGCCATTGCCGATCATTTTATGGAGGCCTTTGATCAACGTCCCAACGTAGATCTTGATCGTCCCGATTTTCCGATCAACCTGCACATCGCCCACAATCGAGTGACCATTCTGCTGGATAGCAGTGGTTCTTCCTTGCACTTACGAGGCTACAAAACCAAGCAAGTACGAGCTCCGCTCAATGAAGTCCTGGCAGCTGGATTATTGCGGCTGGCGGGTTGGCCACAGGAAAAAGCGTTTCTCGACCCCATGTGTGGATCGGGTACTATTCCAATTGAAGCCCTGCTGATGGCTCGAAATATCCCAGCCCAAAAGTGGCGCCCCGATTTTGCGTTTAAACACTGGCCCGATTTCAAACCGGGCCTCTGGGAAGAAGTAAAACAGGAGGCCGAAGATCAAATCGTAGATTGGGATTTCCCTGTATTAGCATCCGATAAGAATCCCATCGCCATCAAGATATCAACCAGTAATGCAAAACGGTGTGGCTTACATCGAGATATTCATTTTTTTCATAAGCCCTTCGAAAAACTGCACCTAATTGCCCCTAATGGATTTATGCTTATGAATCCACCCTACGACGCTCGCCTCGAAGACCCCGAAATTGAACGGTTCTATAAAATGATTGGCGATTGCCTCAAACAGTCGTATTCCGGATACGAGGCCTGGATTTTTTCTGGCAACTTACAAGCCTTAAAAAGAGTAGGCTTACGCCCCTCTCGAAAGATCCCAATGCTCAATGGAAAGATTGAAAGTAAATTGCAACAATATCTACTGTATAAGGGTACTAAGAAAAAGAAGGGAGCACCTACTCCAGCGGATCCCCTTAAATAGGGATTTTCCAATATTTTCAATCAATGGATAAACGTCTGCCTATGCAAAAGTCAATGAGCTTATTAGTTGGTCTCTTTTTGGCCTGCCTAACCACCGTACAAGCCCAAGGCTTAGCTCCGGACCTGCATCTTCCCCCACTCAAGGAGGTATTCTCCGCCGACTTTATCAAGTGGAGTACCCTTAGTCCTCAACAAGTCAACCAGCAAGCCCAAGCTTGGTCTACCTGGCAATACCACGCCGACTTACCTTTATTCTGCCGGATGGAAGCAACCGTGGAAACCAATAGCCCCGTTCCTTTGCGTTTTCGTTTAGGTTCGCTGGACTACGTCAATTTACTAGAAGGTAAACCTTTTGAATCCATTTGGATCAATGATCAAAAGCTACCTGCCCTTTTGGACAGGTAGCCGAAGTGAAAAAAAATGGACAAATAATTACTCTTACTCGGATGGTTTTTTATCGTACAATTTGCAACGGTTTCGTTGCCAATAATTTTTTTGCATTCACCAATCGAACTAAGTAGGTACCCGGGCTAAGATGGCCCACTGATATGGGGAATTTATTGAACCCTTCTTGTAAGTAAATGGCCTTAATTAATACTCGCTGACCGGAGTAGTTAAATAGCTGAATCTCCCCACGATCCGCTTTCTCCACGGTAACTACCAAATTGAATTCCATATTCGCCGGGTTCGGATACACCTTTAAATGGCGGAACGCCGGTGCAGGACCATCTATGGTAATGGGTTCCGATAAACGGATTCCTGTACCTCGTAAGCCAACACTCGTAATTCGATAGTGGGAAGTTCCATCCAGGGGCTGCGAATCGGTGAAGCCAAAATGACTGGTCATAAAGTAGTTTCCGCCGCCCTTAACTGTAGCAATCGTTTCAAATTGATAGCCATCCCGGCTACGTTCCACCAAGAAGTGGTCATTATCCTGGCCAGCCGGCATACTCCAATGAAGCGTGATAGTCCCGGTATCTTCCTGAAAGCTTGCCTGCACCGGGGAAAGGTCGACCGGTGTGCTATTTAACGGGGCTAG
>JBCDIO010000747.1:0-2460 GCA_038748815.1 Bacteroidota bacterium | reverse complement strand
CCGGTAGCGCTTCGGTATTAGCCCAAACCGTACGGATAACTTGATCCGTATCTGCGTTGGGATGATTAATGCTTAAAGGAACTTCCAATGGGTATCCTTGGTCATCAAATTCGAAATAATCAATGAGTTGAGTGTTCCACAAATTCTGTCCACCACCAACCCAAGCGGCATTTGTAGTCTCCCACGAACGACTATATTTCATGATATCAACAAATGGCCACTCGCTACCCCAATCCGCAGGGCCCGCTAGATTCATTCCGATATTGAAGTGACAGTTATCGCTTTGCGCGTACAGGCAGGTACCGGCCAGCCAGAGGCTTAGCCACAAAAACAAATGTTTCATACGGTGAAAAGTAAGGTGTTTGAAGAATCTTGGAGGACTGGATTGGGAAGGTACGAAAAAAAGGAAATGTAAGTCAAAGAAAAGTAAGGTGTTTGAAGAATCTTGGAGGACTGGATTGGGAAGGTACGAAAAAAAGGAAATGTAAGTCAAATTTTGGTGGGCACTACCATTCTAACTGAATAAATAGATTGGGAGTAAAAGAAAGCATCTCTCGTCGCAGTGAAACCAGTTCAGGATAGTACTCTTGGTCGAATAAATTGGGCTCAAAGATCACATAATCAATGTCTAATAAGTTCTCCCGGTTAAAGGTGTTAAAGACTGATAGCCCGATTTTACCCGACCACCAGTCGTTGGAGAACTTGTAATTGATCGCAATGTCCAAGCGTTGGTAGGCCGGAAGTCGACGATTGTTGGGTTGTCCGTAAACGTATTGCAGATTGATCTCGTTGAGGTTTTCTTGTACAACCTGCGTACCGATTGGTTCAGTATATGGCTTCCCGCTTTTATATACCCAGTTTAGCGAAAAATCCCAGCTTTTCAGGGACCACATATGGGTGGTATTCAGCTGATGCCGGTGGTCGTAGTCTACCGGGAAGAACTCGTTGTTATTGATCTCTGGGAAACGATTTTCTACCCGGCCAATCGAATACCCTAACCAAGTACTGTAGCGACCCCAACGATTCTTCCAAAGAACATCCAACCCACTAGCTCTTAGTGTCCCATTGAGCGTGAAAGGATTCTCTTGATCCTCTTCTAGGTCTAGATTCCAGGAACTTAAATTTTCAATGCCCTTGGAGTAAATCGCGATGTCAAGTAACTGCTGACCTTTGCTAAACTGTACGCCCATGGATAGTTGTGCGGCCACGAGCGAGGGGAAATAATCATCCGCCACGACCCATAGTTTTTCCCCACTCCCCAAATTGGTGAAGTCGGCGGGTATCTGATAGAGAAATTGACGGTACACACCAAAAGCAGAATACCAGGTCCAGGGACCTTCTTTTGGATTCCATTTTACATTGATCCGAGGTTGCCAAGCAACTTCTTCCCGCAAGGGCTCTTCATTGAACAGAAAATTCCGATAGCCATCTCGACGCAGGCCAAAACGCAAGGCCCAGCGATTGCGAATATTCAATTGGTAAGAGCCAAACCAACTATTGGTGCGCACATACATCTCGTCGGAACCAAATTCTTCGATATCGTCTCCTTCGTCCTCTGTATATAAGTAGGTGGCAATTTTATGCGAATATTGCCAACCGGCGGTCCATTCGTGCCGATCGCTGGGTAGCCAAGTATGTACTACTTTACCACCCCAGTCTTGAAGGTAATTACTGTTCCCCGTCCGGAAAATAGTTTCTTCAATATTCAGGTTTTCTTTGATCGCTAAATTGTAATCATTCGTGAAAAGGCTGAAGGTGCCCATCGCTTCGGTGCGGTGCGCGGTATTCCAGTCCCGCTCGTACTGAATACTAGCCCCTCGATTGGACAATTCCAATACATCTTCCGTAGAGTATTGCTCGTACACGGAGAATTCGTAGTTGAACTGGTCTAAGCCCCAGTAAAAGCTAGCGGATAGATAATCCTTTTCGGTAATATCCCAAGCGAATTTGCCATTGAAATCCGAATAGTAAAACGTGGGATCTGCCAGAATTTCCTCTTCGTTTTCATCCTGATCTTCCAAGTTGTTGGAGAGGCGCCCTTTGACAAAAACACGGCTAAATAGATTTTGGTAGGTGGAACTTTGAATTAGATCGGTGTAGGATCGACGGGCGGCTAATAGTAAAGAAGCTTTTTTCTTCAATAGGGGTAATTCTAGAAATCCGTGCGCATTAATCAAGTTCCAGCCTAAACCCACGTGTGGTTTATCTACGCGGTCGGGTTTACCACTAATGTCGATAACGCCAGACAGCCGATCCCCGTATTCTACCCCAAAATCACCTCGATAAACATCCACTTGGTCGACTACGTAAGGATTAAAAGCAGAATATAGACCAAAGAAATGACCAGCGTGGTAAATGGGTATGCCATCCCAGAGTAGGAGGTTTTGATCCGATGTTCCTCCCCGAATATGCAGGCGCGAAGCGGATTCGTCAGCACTGCTAATACCGGGTAATAATTGT
>JBCDIO010000746.1:0-2467 GCA_038748815.1 Bacteroidota bacterium | reverse complement strand
GCGTTTAGCGATGGCCTTATCAAAATCGGATAGCTCTAGCTTTAGTTGAAGGAAGTGTTCTAGCAGCTCGTCAATGGGAAGCTCGACCAGCTCAGTAATCGTACGGTCAGCAATTTTGACATAATTGGCTTCTTTACGCAAACGCCCGCCATCACAGGTATGGCAACGCGTTTTTCCCCGATAACGGGCTAGCATCACCCGATTTTGTATTTTGTAGGTCTTTTCCTCTAACTCTTGGAAGAAGTCATCGATCCCATAGAATTTATTGGTTCCTCGCCAAAGCATTTTCCGTTGCGCCTTGGTGAGATCTTGGTAAGGAGTGTGCACGGGTAGGTCAAAGTGGTGCGCATTCTCAATGACCAAGTCTTTCCATCGACCAAACTTTTCACCTCTCCAACAAGCCACTGCGCCTTCATAGATGGATTTAGATTTATCTGGAACAACCTTGTCTTCATCAATCCCCATAATCTGACCAAAGCCTTCACAGCTTGGGCAGGCTCCGTAGGGGTTATTATAATTGAATAGCTGTGGGGTCGGTTCTAGAAAAACCATGCCGTCCAACTCAAAGCGATTATTATACATTTGGGTCTCCCCACCGGGAATGTCGATGATACAGTTTCCTTCGCTTTCCAGAAAGGCAATATTGACCGAGTCAGCGATCCGCTTTTTATTTTCCTCATCGTCGGTTTTTACAGAGAATCGGTCAATCAGTACTCGAATGGCATTTCCGTCTAGGTCTCCTACTTTGGTCTCTAGCGGTAGGCTCGGGCCATTGTCTTCCAGTATTTCCTGGAGGTAATGTAACTCCTCTTGGTAAGAAAGGCGAGTGTAGCCTTTTTGTAACAGTAAGCTGAGTTCTTGCCTAAGCGTGCGATCCTGGTAACGCTGTTGGATGGGGATGAATAATTGAATACGAGTTCCATCTTCGTGTTGATGGATAAAATCCATAACATCGGATACTTGATGCCGTTTGACTAATTCTCCGGATACGGGAGAATAGGTTTTACCAATGCGGGCAAATAGTAATCGGAGGAAGTCGTAAATCTCGGTAAGCGTACCAACGGTGGAGCGAGCATTCCGAGTACTAACCTTTTGTTCAATCGCAATGGCTGGGCAAATGCCTTTAATAAAGTCTACATCTGGCTTTTTCATCCGCATCAAAAACTGACGTGCATACGAAGAAAGGCTTTCTACATAGCGTCGCTGACCCTCTGCGTAGAGGGTGTCAATGGTGATGGATGACTTGCCGGATCCTGAAACCCCGGTGACTACTACCAGTTGGTTCTTCGGAATCTCCAGGCTAACATCCTTCAGGTTATTAGCACGAGCTCCTTGAATAAGTATGATGTCTTTGGTGGATTTTTCCGTTCGCTCCTGAACGGCCACAGCGTCTTTCTTATCCGGCATGTAAGCGATTTTTTGCAATAGTAGGACGAGAGAAATGAACATTCTCTACCCAAAAGAACAAGAAATCAAACTTATGGTTTTAAAACGAATTGTGCAGGTCCTGTTGAAAAAAAGTCCATCTAATTACCGAGGAAAAACAATTGGAAATAAGGGTAGTGATTACATCAGAATAGGGTCAGGATGCTAGACGGACGTCAAGGACGAATCTTCGGGAGTGATTAAGAAGTGAATCTACCAATTATTTCTATCTTCGCTAGGGCTCAAAGTACGCCGTTTTGGGCCTTGAACAAACCGAATAACCTAACCGAAGTGGGCAAATCAATCCTCGACTGCACACAATAAAACCAACTAATATGGCTTCAGATCTTTCTATTGCAAAAACGATCGAGCTCAAACCCATTCAAGTGATTGCCGAAAAGCTGAATGTCAGCTTCGACGATCTTGAATTATACGGGAAATACAAAGCAAAACTTCCCCTCGATCTACTACAAAGAGGAGTAGAGCAACAAGGAAAACTCATTCTGGTTTCTGCGATAAGCCCTACTCCGGCTGGAGAGGGAAAAACAACTACTTCAATCGGCCTTACCCAGGGGATGAATCGAATTGGAAAGCAAACCACGGTCGTGCTGCGAGAACCGTCTCTCGGTCCCGTTTTTGGGATCAAAGGTGGAGCTGCCGGTGGCGGGTATTCTCAAGTGTTGCCGATGGAAGATATTAATCTACACTTTACGGGGGATTTCTCGGCCGTTGAAAAAGCCCACAACCTACTGGCGGCTTTAATCGATAATAACTTGCAGCGTCCGTCAAAATCTTTAGGTATCGACCCGCGAACGATTCTTTGGAAACGAGTTATGGACATGAATGATCGTTCCCTACGACAAGTGGTAGTTGGCTTGGGAGGAACCGGGAATGGAGTGCCACGCGAAACTGGATTTGATATTACCGCTGCTTCCGAAATTATGGCTATTTTATGTTTGGCAGAGGATCGGGTAGACTTAAAAAGTAGATTGGGAAATATTTTTGTTGGTTTCACGTATGATAAGAAACCTATTTACGCTCG